>JAFEEP010000190.1 GCA_018241045.1 Pseudomonadota bacterium
AAGAGGAGTTCCGCCAGCTCCAATCGTGCGAGGACAACGTCGATCTTGATGGCCGGCTCGGCGCGGGCCGCGCCTACCCGGCTCGTCGCAGCAGCAGCATCCGGCCGTAACCGAGGCAAAAACCCCCGAATGCCGCTATCCAGGCAAGCCCGGCCAGCGCATGAAGTGCGGTGCCGTGCTCCGGTGCAAATCCCGATGCCGCCCGCAGCAGCACCGCACAAAGCAGTGCCAGATAGAGCGCGGTCGTCATGCGATCTGCCGCCAGTTCGCGCCCGGTGTGCCCCCGCGTAGCCCGCGTCATCACTGCCAGCGTCATCATGCCGATTGCGCCGGCCATCCACAGATGTTGTCCGGTCGCGTTCACTCCGATTACGGGGACGAATTGCGCCATGGCCAAGGCCAATGCGCCGAGCGGGACGAAGGCGTAACCCAGATGCAGCACCCAGACCAGCGGTTCGGCAAGGGTGCGGTCTCCGGCCCAGCGGCCAAGACGAACGATATGGAGAATGCCGGCCAATCCCAGGAGCAGCGCAGTTGCATTGTGCGCGGGGGCGACGATCCACCCAATCACCCCGATCAGCAGCACGATCAACGCGACCTTGTCGAACGGCATCTCGGGCAGGCTGGGCATCCGTCCGGGTGCGTTGCGCATCAGCCAGTTGCGGGTGAAGGATGGCACGATCCGGCCGCCGATCAGCGCAATCAGCATGATCGCGGCGCCCACTCCCAGTCGCAGCCCTTCGCCCTGCGCGGCAAATTCGTGGCGCGCCGCCTCGCAATGAAACATGGCGTTGCCCAGCCCGAACAGACCGAGCAGCGCGAGCACGCCCAGATTGCGCCAGTTGCGCCCGGCAACGATCTCGCGCGCGATCGCGAGCGACAGCGCCACCGGCAGCGCCAGATCGACCAAAGCGACAGCCAGCGGTGAAAGCCATTGCGATGCCGCTACTGCAATCCGGCCAGCCACCCACAGGGCAAACAATCCGGCGAGGGGCCAGCCGACTATCGGCAGCCGCCCGGTCCAGTTCGGCACCGCGGTCAGCAGGAACCCGGCCATCACCGCCCCGAGGTAGCCAAACAGGAATTCGTGCGCGTGCCAGCTGATCGGATCGAAGGCGCTGGGCAGGACGATCTGCCCGGTGATCATCGCGATCCACAGCACCATCGCCAGGCTGGCCCACAGCGCAGCCCCGAAGAAGAATGGCCGGAAGCCGTAGGTGAACAGCGCGGGGCCGCGCCAGGCGCGCATTTGTTCGGCGGTGGTGCTCATTTGATGAGTTCCGTTCGGAGAGTGGCGGAAAGCGCGATCAGCGCTCGAACATGGGGAACAGCGTGTCGTTTTCGATGCGCAGGTGTTCCTCGAAATCGTCGAGAAACTCCGCCAGGCCTGCGTAAAGCGCGGTCCATGTGCCGCAGGCACCCACCGGGAGGACCAGCCCGCCGGCCAGTTCGCGAATGCGCGCGAGTTCGATCACATGGTCGTCGTGGTCGGCCCGCATGACGCTGATCGGGTGCTCGATGCCGGGCATTCCGCCGCGTCGCATCGCCGGGAAAAGGATCAGCTCCTCCTTTCGCATATGCACCTCGAGCTCACCCAGGAGTTGCCGCAGAGCCGCGGCCAGGCCGTGCGGCGCTTCGGGCGCGGCGGCGTGGACCGCCTCTACCTTGCCTGCAAGTTCGACCAGGCGCGGCAATTGTTCGCGATGGCGTGCGTGAAAGCGCGTTTCGATGTGCTCGGTCAAGGAGACGGGATCGAGGGCCTGGGTTTGGGTCACGCTATGCCTTTCGCATCTTGCGGCGCAGAACGGGCCGAGGACGCATTCGCGGGAATCGGCCGCCTCGTGCTTGCCGGCCGTGGCTACGCCTGCTAATCGGCATTGTAAATACCTATTCAAGGGAAGAACCGGAACAATGCGGCTGACCTCCTTCACCGATTTTGGTTTGCGTATGCTGATGCGCATGGCCGGCGACCCCGAACGGGCATTTTCGACCGCCGAACTTGCGGTTGAATTTGGCCTGTCCCGCAACCACCTGGCCAAGATCATGCAGCGCCTCGCGCAGGCCGGCATCGTCGAAACCCGTCGCGGTGGCGGTGGCGGTGCAATACTGGCGCGCGCGCCCGACGAGATCTCGATCGGCGAAGTCGTGCGGCACCTCGAAGCAGGGCAGGCGCTGGTCGATTGCTTTCCGGGCAGTGCCACCGCTTGCTCGCTTGACGGCCGGTGCCGCCTGAAATCCTGCCTGCACGCAGCCGAACAAGCGTTTCTTGCGGCGCTTGATCGACAGATGATTTCCGAGATCGCACTCGAAAGCCGTACCATTCCGGGCGCACCAGGGTGAGTCCGACCATTCAATGGATGGCAGCGTTGGCCTCTTGACGGCGTTCGGCACGCCATCCGGCAATTTGTGTCGCCCTTGTTCGATCACCGGTCTGACGGGCCATGAGCGACAGCAGAAGCGACCACCGATATCAGGTGGTTCGATCCCGGAAACTGGATCGTCTGGAGTTGGCGTTCTTTGCCGCAATCTCCCCCCCGCCGGGGAGGAGTGGCTGGTGCTGGTTCCGCGCAAGAGTAAGGGATTTTAACCCAGCGCGATATCCGGCGCGTCTTCCTGCTTCATGCCGACGGTGTGATAGCCCGCGTCGACGTGGTGGGTTTCGCCCGTGACACCGGCTGACAGGTCCGACAGCAGGTAGAGCGCGGCCCCGCCGACATCGCCGATGGTGACGTTGCGGCGCAGCGGCGAATTGTATTCGTTCCACTTGAGGATGTAGCGGAAATCGCCGATCCCGCTCGCCGCCAGGGTCTTGATCGGCCCGGCCGAAATCGCGTTGACCCGGATCGCCTGCGGCCCGAAATCGTTGGCCAGGTACTTCACGCTGGTTTCCAGCGCGGCCTTGGCCACCCCCATCACATTGTAGTGGGGCACGACCTTTTCCGCGCCGTAGTAGGACAGGGTCAACATCGCTCCGCCCCCAGTCCCGGTTTCGGGGTCGAAGGCGGGCATCAGCGCCGCGGCCCGCTTGGCCACCGCGGTAAAGCTGTAGACCGAGATGTTCATGGTCATCAGGAAGTCGTCGAGCCCGATGTCGGCGTAGTGGCCGCGCAGCGCTTCCTTGTTGGTATAGCCGATCGCGTGGACCACGAAGTCGATCGTCGGCCAACGCGAAGCGAGGGTGGCGAAGGCCTTGTCGAGTTCCGCCTCGGTCGAGACGTCGCAGTCGATGAGAAAATCGCAGCCGAGCTGTTCGGCGAGCGGGCGGACCCGCTTTTCCATCACCTCGCCCTGGTATGACAGCGCCAGTTCGGCGCCCTGTTCGTGCAGCTTCTGGGCGATTCCCCAGGCCAGTGACTTGTCGTTGGCAAGGCCCATGATCAGCCCGCGCTTGCCTTGCATCAATCCTGTCATGCGTTTGTTCCCGTCGTCCCTTTTTCGCCGGTTTTCCTGGCCTTGCCCCGTTCGTCGTCCTGGCCGATCGCGTCCCGTTCCTCGGGGCTCTCGGCCAGGGCGGCGTTGAGTTCGGCGCCTACCACCATTCCTAGTCCGACCAGCCAGAAAAAGAAAAGCGCGATCATCACCCCGGCCAGGCTGCCATAGGTGAGATCGTATGTGAAAAAGCGCTGGAGCACTTGCGGCAGCGCGGTGCTGACCACCATCCACCACGCCGTCACCAGCAGCGCGCCGGGCCACTTGGGGTAGCGCGCCAGACGATAGGGCGCCGGGGTCAGGGTCAGGAACAATAGATAGAGCGACAGGTAGATGATCAGCGCCGGGACCAGCCGCGATGTGGTCAGCGCCGCGATCCAGCCATCCGCGCGGGGATACCAGGCGCCGATCACCTGCTGCGCCGCGCCGATCGCCACCTGGGCGAGCAGCGCGAACAGCATCGCCACCACCGCGACCACGATCACCCCGGTCGAGGCGAGGCGATAGCGCCAGAATGCCTGCATCTGCCGGGTGCCATAGGCGCGGCGCAGGATATCGCGGATCGTCTCGATCAGGCTGCCCACGGTCCACAGCCCGACCAGGCCCCCGGCCCACAGCAGCCAGCCGCTGCGCGCGACGATCACGTCCTGCGCGACCGGTTCGAGCGCGCGGGCGACCACTGGCGGCAGGGCGAGCAGGAAGGCGTGGACCGAAGCCTCGCGCTGGGCCTGCTCGCCGATCAGCGAAAAGCCCGCGCCGACGGTGATGAAGAAGGGAAACAGCGCCAGGATCGCCATGTAGGCGAGGTTCCCGGCGTGGATGAAGCCATCGTGATAGGCCCCGGCCCAGACCCGATTGAAGACCTTGACGAAGCGTGTGTTCCACAGCTTGCCGTGCGGCCCGACGTGATGGTCAAGGGTGTCCTGCAGGTCGGCGCGCAGCCGCAGCGCGCGCTTGCGCCGTGCCTCGGGCGAGAGGTCGGGCAGGGTCAGGCGCGGCAGGTCGCCATCGTCGAGCGGCCGCTCCTCCATCCGCCGGGTCGGTGCCTAGACGCCCAGCCGCGCGCGCAGGTTGCGCGGATCGCGCCACCCTTCAAGACGCTGGACCAGGTCTTCGTCGTTTTCGGGAAGCTGCACCTCGAGCGTGACCAGTTGATCGCCGCGGCTGCCGTCCTTGCGGGTGAAGCCCTTGCCCTTGAGTCGCAGGGTTTTGCCCGAGCTGGATCCGGGGGCAACGGTCATCATCACCGGGCCTTCGGCGGTGGGAACCTTGACCTTCGCCCCGCGCACCGCCTCGTCCAGCGTCACCGGCACGTCGAGCCGCAGGTTGTCGCCGTCGCGGCGGAAGAAGGGGTGCGGCTGAAACTGGATCGTCACCAGCGCATCGCCGTTACCGCCCGGCCCCGGCTCGCCCTTGCCGGACAGGCGCATCTGGGTGCCGTCCTCGACCCCCTTGGGCAGCTTGAGGTCGATCGTCTTGCCGTCGGCCAGGGTGATCCGCTGGGTAGCGAGGTGCGCAGCATCGGGCAGGGAAACGCCCAGCTTGTACTGCACCGTCGCGCCCTTGGGCGCCGCGCGGCTGCGGCCGCCGCCGGGCTGCGCCCCGCCGAATCCGCCAGCGCCGCCGCCCATCCCGCCGCGCCCGCCGAACAGGCCGTCGAAGATGTCGCCAAGGTCGATGCCCTCGCCGGAAAAGCCCTCGAACCCGTCGGCGCGAAAGCCGCGCTGACCCGCACCGCCATAACCGCCGCCCGGTCCTCCTCCTCCGCCGTAGCCGAAGCCCATCGTTGGGTTGCCGTCGATGTCGATCTCGCCCCGGTCGAAGCGGGCGCGCTTGTCCTTGTCGGACAAGAGATCATAGGCCCGGGTCACTTCGGAAAAGCGCTCGGCGGCGTCGGGGTTGTCTTTGTTGCGGTCGGGATGAAGCTCTTTCGCCAGCTTGCGATAGGCGGACTTGATGTCCTTCTCGCTGGCGCTGCGGGCCACGCCCAGGATCGAATAAGGATCAGCCATATCCGCCTAGCTAGGTGGCTGCGGCGCTGTCGGCAAGGCGTTGTGCGCTTATTGCGAGACGCTTGCGCTTTTGTTGGCGGGATGGCGCCGCTATGCGCGGGGGCATGGAGCACGATGCCACCGACGCCATTTCCGGCGCAGATCCCTTCGCGCTGTTCGATGCGTGGTTCGCGCTGGCCCGCAAGAGCGAACCCAACGATCCCGATGCTGTCGCGCTTGCCACCGCGACGGCGGGCGGCGCGCCATCGGTGCGGATGGTGCTGATGAAGGATCACGGGCCGCAGCTTGGTGCGCAGGGCGGCTTTGTCTTCTACAGCAACGGCCACAGCCGCAAGGGGGATGAGCTTGCCGCCAACCCCCAGGCGGCGATGCTGTTCCACTGGAAGTCGCTGCGCCGCCAGATCCGCATCGAAGGCACGGTGGCAGAGGTCGATCCGGCCATGGCCGACGCCTATTTCGCCAGCCGCAGCCGCGATTCGCAGCTTGGCGCCTGGGCTTCCGACCAGTCGCGGCCGCTGTCCTCGCGCGGGGAGTTCCTGGCCCGGATCGCCAAGGTCACCGCGAAGAACCTGGTCGGCGCGGTGCCGCGTCCACCGCACTGGACCGGCTATTGCCTGACCCCCAGCGCTTTCGAGTTCTGGATGGA
Source organism: Pseudomonadota bacterium (assembly GCA_018241045.1). Lineage (GTDB taxonomy): Bacteria > Pseudomonadota > Alphaproteobacteria > Sphingomonadales > Sphingomonadaceae > Novosphingobium. The sequence goes on from JAFEEP010000190.1 coordinate 6,088, forward strand.
CCGCCCGTTCCGCCTCCACGAGCGTCGCCGCTTCGTTCGCGCCGCCGGGGGCGGCTGGACCAGCACGCTGCTCTATCCATGACCGATGCAGCCAAGCTCAACCGCAGCGCCGCGCTGGCCTCGATCTCGGTCGCGCTGACGCTGGTCGCGCTCAAGGCCTGGGCGGCCTGGACTACCGGATCGACCGCGATGCTCGGCAGCCTTGCCGATACCGTGCTGGATCTGGTCGCCAGCCTCGCCACATTGCTGGGCGTTTGGGTCGCGGCCCAGCCCGATGACGAAAACCACCGCTTCGGCCACGGCAAGGCCGAGGCGCTGGCGGCGATGTTCCAGGTGGTGCTGATCTCGATCTCGGCGCTCAGCCTTGCCGGGCAGGCCGCGGGCAAGTGGATCACCGGCGCGCGGCCGCAGGGGGCGGAAGGCGGGATCATCGTTTCGGGCGTGG
>JAFEEP010000191.1 GCA_018241045.1 Pseudomonadota bacterium
AGCTGCCGCTCGATCCCTGGCCGCGGCTGGTGCGGATCGACGCGGCACTGCGCGAGGTGCCGGCTTTCGCCGCCGCCGCGCCCGATGCGGTGCGTCCGGCTTGAAAAAAGCCGCACTGGGCCATTGCGCCGCGGCGTGCTTGGCCCTAGCAAACTGGTTGCAGATGGAACCGGATTGCCGATGACCGCCCCCAAAGCCCGCCTTTCAGACTTCCTGCCCTACCTGCTGTCGGTAACGTCGAACGCGGTGAGCGACCGCATTGCAGACGAATACCGCGTCCGCTTCGGGCTGAAGATTCCCGACTGGCGGGTCATGGCGGTGCTGGGCGATTCCGGGGCGATGACCCAGCGCTCGCTGGTCGGGGCGACAAGGATGGACAAGGTTGCGGTTAACCGCGCCTGCAAGGTGCTGGAGGCGCGCGGTCTGATCGCACGCAGTCCCAACCATCGCGACGGGCGCTCGCACCATCTTGAACTGACTTCGGCGGGCCGGACGATGCATGGCGAGATCATGCCGATCGCGCTCGCGATGGAACGCCGCCTGTTCGCCTCGCTTGACGCGGGCGAACGCGCCACCTTCAAGGCCCTGCTGGCCCGGCTCAACGAAGCTGCCGGAACGATGGAGAATGCCGAATGAAACTTGCAACCTTGCCGGGTGGCGGGCGCGACGGGCGTCTGGTGGTGGTCAGCGACGATCTGCACTGGTGCGCCGCGGCGAGCCACATCGCGCCCACGCTCCAGGCCGCGCTTGACGATTGGGAACGTCACGAGCCCGCGTTGCGCGCGCTGGCGACCGAGATTGCCCACGAATCGATCCCGCTCGAACGCTTCCATGAGCGTGAGGCCCTGGCCCCGCTGCCGCGCGCCTACCAGTGGGCCGACGGCTCGGCCTACGTCAACCACGTCGAGCTGGTGCGCAAGGCGCGCGGGGCGGAACTGCCCGACAGCTTCTGGCACGATCCGCTGATGTACCAGGGCGGCAGCGACGACCTGCGCGGCGGGCGCGCGCCGATCGTTCTCGCGGACGAGACCTGGGGCGGCGACCTCGAGGCGGAGATCTGCGTCGTCACCGGCGACGTGCCGCAGGGCACCAGCGCAGCCGACGCGCTCGATCGGATCCTGCTGATCGGACTGGTCAATGACGTTTCGCTGCGGATGCTGATCCCAGGCGAACTGGCCAAGGGCTTTGGCTTCGTCCAGTCCAAGCCCGCCTCGCACTTCTCGCCGGTCTTCGTCACCCCCGATGCGCTGGGCGATGCCTGGCAGGGCGGGCGGCTCAACCTGCCGTTGCTGGTCGACCTCAACGACGCGCCGTTCGGCCGGGCCGAAGCCGGGGAGGAATGCACCTTCGATTTCGGCACGCTGATCGCGCACCTCGCCAAGACCCGCAGTCTTGTCGCCGGAACGATCGTCGGGTCGGGAACGGTATCGAACCGCGATCCCGATGGCTCGCCCGGGCGCCCGGTCGCCCAGGGCGGGCGCGGCTATAGCTGCATCGCCGAACAGCGCATGGTCGAGGCGATCGCCACCGGCAAGGCGGTGACCCCGTTCCTGCATCACGGTGATCGGGTGCGGATCGAGATGAAGGACCGCGCCGGTCACTCAGTCTTCGGGGCGATCGAGCAGGATGTCGTGCCGCTGACGCAATGACCCCCGCACCTTGCGGCACGGGGGGTGTTGCGTCGACCCTTCGGGGTGAGTCCTACCTCACCCCTTGTGGCCCGGCGTGCCGCCAGCGAAAGCGTCGGTGATCGAGCAGGCCGCGGGGCCAAGGATCACGATGAACAGCACCGGCAGGATGAACATGATCAGCGGCACGGTCATGATCGCCGGCAGGCGCGCGGCCTTTTCCTCGGCGCGCATCATGCGCTCGTTGCGGAACTCGGCCGAGAGCACACGCAGCGCCGAGGCGAGCGGCGTACCATAGCGTTCGGTCTGGATCATGGTTGTGGTCACGCCGCGCACCGCTTCAAGATCGACACGATAGGCGAGGTTCTCGAAGGCCTGGCGCCGTTCGGAGAGGAACGACAGCTCGATCGCGGTCAGCGCGAACTCGTCGCCCAGCTCGGGATAGGCGCGGCCCAGCTCCTTGGCGACGCGGTTGAACGCGGCGTCGACGGTCAGACCGGCCTCGGCGCAGATCACCAGCAGGTCGAGCGCGTCGGGCAGGCCCTTGCGGACCTCGTTGGTCCGCTTGGAGCGGATGTTGTTGATGTACAGGTCGGGCGCCTTGTAGCCGAGCAGGACCAGTCCGGCGAAGGCGCCGAACTTCTTCCAGTCGGACCACGCCGGGAAGATGTTGAGCGCGTAGATGAGCAGCGCGGCAAGCGCCCCGAAGAGGATCGGCAGGACCAGGCGACCGAAGATCACCGCGACGGCCCATTCCTTTTTGCGGATGCCGGCCTGGGCCAGCTTCTGCTGGACCTGGGCGAGTTGGCTCGCCTGCAGCACCTTGAGCGACGACAGGGTGTCGCGCATCTTGTCGGTCGTCTCGTTCTTGCGAACGATCTTGGCGCGCTTCTTGGCGGACTGGGTGATGATGCCGGTCTTGAGCTGCTCGCGCCGCTCGTTGAGCGCCTTGACGCGCTTGGCCATCGGATCGCGGATGGTGATCGCGGTATAGACCGCGAACATCACCGCCATCGCGGCGAGCCCGGCCAGCATCGTGCCGGCCCAGATGACGTCGATGCCGAGGAGCGTGGGTCCGGGCGGGGTATTCAACATGATTCC
>JAFEEP010000192.1 GCA_018241045.1 Pseudomonadota bacterium
CATCGGGCAGGGCCAGCACCGGCGCCCGGCCTTCCAGCGCAAGGTCGCCGCAATAGCCGCACCCGCGCGAGACGATCACCAGATCGGCCAGCCGCGCGGCCTCGGCCATGGCCTCGATCGGCTGGGTTTCGTACTGCAGCACATCGAACGGCACGTCATCGTTCTGCAACCGCCCCGCAAAGGCGGCGGCCAGGGCATCGTCCTCGGCAAGTGCCGCTTCCAGCGCTTCACGCGCGACATAGGTGCCGCCATAGGGATCGACCGTGACGAAGCGATTGACCGGCGTGTCGATCAGCAAGGTGACGTGCCCCTGATGGGCACGCGCGAGGTTCAGCGCGGTATCGAGCCGGGCCGCCATCCCGGGATCGCGACCGGCCTGGACAAGAATGGAACGCATCGGCGCTCTCCTTTCGATCGCGATGGTGAACCCTGCGCGCGGCGCTGTCCATGACCTGCGTCAATCGCCGCCTGGACCTTGCCCTGCACGCTGCGATCGGCCACGGACAGGTCCAGCGACAGGGAGGACCGCACGTGGGGAACGAACGTCGATTCAAGGCCGTCATTTTCGATTTCGGCGGGGTGATCACCGCCTCTCCGTTCGAGGCGTTCAACCGGCTCGAGGCAGAGCGCGGGTTGCCGCGCGATTTCATCCGCCAGGTCAACGCCGCCAATCCCGATGGCAACGCCTGGGCGCTGTTCGAACGGGCCGAGATCGACGCGGCGAGCTTTGACCGCCTGTTTGCCGAGGAGGCACGGACGCTGGGGCATGAACTGGAGGGATCGGCGGTGCTGGCGGTGCTCTCGGGCTCGATCCGCCCGGCAATGGTCACTGCGCTCGATCGGCTGCGCGATGCTGGCTATCGTCTCGGTTGCATCACCAACAATGTCCCAGCCGGGCACGGCGCGGGCATGGCGCGCAGCGGTGATGCCGGCGACGCCTACGAACGGGTCTTCGCCCGGTTCGAACAGGTGATCGAAAGCTCCAAGGCCGGGGTGCGCAAGCCCGATCCAAGGATCTACGCGATGATGTGCGATCTGATGGCGGTTGAACCTGTGGCCTGCATCTATCTCGACGACCTCGGCATCAACTGCAAACCCGCCGCGCAGATGGGGATGCACGCGATCAAGGTGACCTCGGGTGAACAGGCGCTGGCCGATCTGTCCGCGGCGGTGGGCATGGCGCTCGGCTGATCAGCCGATCCGCAGCGCGCCGGCGCGGCGAAACAGCTCGAGGATCAGGGGGTCCTGCTCGGCCGAGCGGATCGCCGCTTCGAACTGGATGGTCCGTTCGGGGCGCGGTGCCAACTCGACCAGCGTGCCGTCGGCCAGTTCGTCGCGGACCATGATCTCGGGCAGGACCGCCGCACCGCGCCCGCCTGCGACGATTTCGACCATCGAGCGCACATTGTTGCAGGTGTTGACCGAACTGGCCCTGATCCGCCCGCCCGCCAGCTCGTCGCGAAAGGTCTGGTGGATTGGCGAATGGGGCGGCAGGGTCCACAGCGGCAGAGGCTCTGCCAGTCCCCGTGCCGCGGTCTGCGCGCTTCCGACCCAGGCCAGGCTGACCGCCCCGATCGGCATGGTGGCGAGGCCAGGGCTGGCGGCGGGCCCGGCGAGGAAAACCAGATCGCTCGTCCCGCCAAGCAATTGCTGGAGCATCCGCGCGGTGAGGTCCAGTTCGACCTCGAGCGTCACCCCTGGCAAGTCCCTCTCGACCTCGTGGACGAAGCCGGGGAGGCAGCTCGCCGCAGCGATCTCGCCCGCGCCGAGCCGCACCACCCCGGTTGCCCCGGCATAGTCGCCCGCTTGCATCAGCGCGCGCTCGAACCCAGCGAGCAGCGGCTCGCAATCCTGCACCAGTTGGCGGCCCCGCGCGGTCAGCACCACGCCGCGCCCCTCGCGCCGGAACACCGCGATACCCAACTGGCTCTCGATCTCGCGCACCCGGGCGGAAATCGCCGGTTGCGTGGTGCCAAGCCGTTCCGCCGCCGCGCGGAAGGTGCCGAGCCGGGCGATCCACAGCAGCGTTTCAAGGTGATAGATCGCCAGCTTTCGCATCAACTACTCTTATCGGATCAGCAAAGAAACAATCATTAGTCGGGATGATTGAATCCCGCTAGGGGAGATGCAACCAGCGAGAGGACCTATGGCTCAAAAGATTTATCCCGATGCCGCTGCCGCGCTCGACGGCCTGCTCCGCGACGGCCTGCTTATCGCCTGCGGCGGTTTTGGCCTGTGCGGTATTCCCGAACGCCTGCTCGACGCGGTGCGCGATTCAGGCGTCAAGGACCTGACCTTCGCCAGCAACAACGCGGGGATCGACAACGAAGGCATCGGCAAGCTGTTGCGCACGCGGCAGGTAAGGAAGATGATCTCCAGCTATGTTGGCGAGAACAAGGAGTTCGAGCGCCAATACCTCTCTGGCGAGCTTGAGGTGGAATTCTGCCCCCAGGGCACGCTGGCCGAACGGATGCGTGCGGGCGGCGCGGGCATCCCTGGCTTCTACACCAAGACTGGCGTCGGCACCCTGGTTGCAGAGGGCAAGGAAGCCAAGGTCTTCAACGGCGAGGAATATATCCTCGAACAGGGCATCTTCGCCGATCTCGCGCTGGTCAAGGCGTGGAAGGCGGACGAAACCGGCAACGTCGTGTTCCGCAAGACCGCGCGCAACTTCAACCAGCCCGCCGCGACCTGCGGCAAGGTCTGCGTGGTCGA
>JAFEEP010000193.1 GCA_018241045.1 Pseudomonadota bacterium
CGGGCAGGGGATGTGCGGGTGCGCAACGGCGTTGGGGCGGTAGCGCTTGGCCGACATCGTTACGCCCCCCTGCCGCATTCGCCCAGGCCTTCGCGGGCGCACTCGCAGTGCATGCCCACTTCGCCTAGGGTTGAAACGGCGTCGAGGTAGCGGCGGGTGACGAGGACAAAACCTGCGGCGCCGACGAGCGCGTCGAGCTTGTCGATCACGACGCCCATCTGCCCAGAAAGGAACCGGCTCGTCTGGCTGTCATCCCATCCGATCAGGCGGGAGACTTCGTGCCGGCCTTGGCTCGACAGCTTCTCGCGCAGGGCCTGCTCAATGCGGAACGGCTGGTGATGTGCGTTGCTCATGACGTGGCTCCTTCGTCGTCGCTGGCGCGCTTGTCTTCGATCATTGCGCCTCCCACCATGCCAAGCAGCAGGCTCATCTTGGCGAGGCTGTCGGCGTTGGCCTTGCGCTCGCTGTCGGTGAGTTCGCTCAGGCGCACGTGCTGTGCAACACGCACCATGCGCTTGAGCTTGCTGAAAGCCTGGCGGGAATAGTCGGAGTAGGCCTGTTCGGTCTGCCTTGCGGGCGGCACAACTTCGTAGCCGCCTTGGGTGCTGCGCAGCCAGATCTGATGCGTGACAAGCAGCTCGTCGCGCAGACGCTCAAACTGCTGCAGCCACTTGAGCTGGCGCTGCCGGAACTCTTCCATGGTGGTGGCGTGCGGCAGCTCGAGCAGTTCTTCGAGCCAGTCGCGCAGGATCACGTCGCCCGGCTTGGGGTCGAGCGCAACGATCTCCGCGAGTGCGCGCTTCCACTCGGGGTGCAGGAAGGGCCCGGCGTTCATCGCTTATTCCTCCACCGTCACGGAGAAGCGGCCAAAGCGGGGGCGGAAGTCGCCGACTCCGACCAGCGCGCCGGCATTCGCCACCATCTGGCGAACCTCTTGCAGGGTGACCTGTTCCGCGTTGAAGGCAAGCTGGCATTTGGTCCGCCACTCGTTGAATCGAGGGCGGCAGCGCATCAGCTTTGCGGTCCCGACGCGGACGCCTCGCATATCCACGAAGCGCGGATCATCAAGCAGCCCTTGCGCGTCGCGGGGGCCGTCATATTCAAGGTGCAACTTGTCTTCAACGATCATCAGCGCGCGCTTGGCGTGCTTGCCGAGCTTGTGCATCTTCGCGGCTTCAACCAGCGCGGCCTCGAAGTTCATCGACGGGATGAACGGGCCGTCCTGGTCGATGTACAGGCCGCCGATGAACTCGGAGCGCGCAATCGCTTCGTGATCCTCATCGGTCTTCTTGCGTTTCCCGGTCAGCGCCTTGTGCGCCTTCGTGGCGGGGTCGAGCGGGTTGGCAAAGCGGTCGCTGTGCATGATCAGCGGGCAGACACCCTTGATTTTCAGATTCAGTACTTGCATTTCGTCCTCCGATCGAATTTCAGGCGGGACGCATCGCTATCCCGTCCTGGTGCTACATCGCACTGCCAAGGGCGCGAACCCTTGGCGCTACGGAGTAGCCCTTGCCCTACCTCGCCTCGCCCAGCCCCCCACGCCGAGCCTTTCCGCGCCACACCATTTGATGTGCTAACCGCATCGCCAAGCGCCCGGAAGACGCTTGACGCTGTTGTCAGCCCTTGCCTTGCCATGCCCAGCACTTCCGCGCCCAGACATGCCGTGCCACACCTCGCCTTGTTCAAACACCTGCAATTCAACTTGCGTGCTCCTGCACGCTGGTCTCGGCACGCTTGGCATCGAGCACCAACGCATCTGAAGGAAGCGGGTAGAGGTCGGGGCGGAGCTGGTGAGGGGTGACGCGCCATCCGGTCAGGATGGCGACATCGATCACACGCTCTGCGGGGACGCGGCTGGATTCGAACTTGCGCACCGCCTGATGGCTTACGCCAAGGCCCCGCGCCAGCTTCTTCACGCCGCCTACCAGGGAGATTGCTTCTTTCATCGCGTTCATGGGGCTAGAGATTACAACCCTAAGTTACCTACGTCAACAACCGAAAGTTACTTTCTAGGGCCATACCATGCAACTCATGGTTACCTCCCACAAAGACCCGCGCATCGAGTTCCCGATGCGGCTGCATGAAGCGCTGACGGCGGCCGGCTTCCCGGCGGAAGGGAGCGGGCGGCAGCAGGCGTTGGCGAAGCTCTTGAAGGTGTCGCAGCAAGCGGCGGGGAAGTGGCTGAGGGGCGAGTCGCTGCCCGAGCTGGCGCGCGTGATCGAAATCGCCCTGGCGACCGGCTACACGGTGGAGTGGCTGCTGACGGCTCGCGGTCCGAAAGTGGCGCTGCGTTCGGACGAATCAGTCCGCATGGATAAGGACGGTGCCGTAACCGTGCTCAAGTACAAGGAAGGATCGGACGGCGCCGACGCGCGCCATGCGGTGGTCGCTGCAGAGCCAGCGTCGATCTTCCAGGTGGCCAGGCAAGACCCTGATCTGGTTCTGGACGTGATCGAAGGCGCGATTCGCCCGTTCGGCCTGGCGTTCGAGCCGGGGACGAGCATCGACCCTGTTCGTGGGCTGGTGGTGAAGGCGAAATGGCAAAAAAGCCGGCCTCGGCGGTATTACGACTTCGGCACCCATACGCGGCACGAAGACGATGAGGCCGGCGACAAGTCAGCCTAGTCAGCGTTTCTTGCGGAACTCGGCGGGCCAAAGCAGCAGGTCATTCAGCCGGGCAAGGCCGTAGTAGGCAATCTCGGGGGCCGTTGCTGCCGAGCCCACCACGCCCTGATGTGGGCGGCCGTTCTCGTCGATCACGACGTAAACCGCCCCGGTGATCTCGCCACGCTCAGCAGCCGCTGCTAGGGCGGAGAAGGCCTCGGCGGTTTCGCTCCGGTGCTTGATGTTGATGGGGATGACCTTGTGCGCATGTGATGCCATGCGGTAATGCTCCTGTTATTGTTGGAGCGGCGTTTGTAGGACGTGGTCCTATAAACGCGAACGCATAACGTCACGGAGCGTTTTATGAAATCGAGATGGTTAATCGTCGCTGCGGCTTTTTTTCCAGCGCTCTCCGCTGCGCAAGGCCTGCCGCGGTTCAACGTGGAGAAGCACTGCGAGGAGGTTTCGAAGGTTGGCGGCGGGTCGCACACGATCTACAACGGGTGCATCCAGATGGAGCAGGGGTCGTACAACAACTTGCGAAGCCGATGGGATGGGGTGTCGGCCAGGATCAGGAAGCACTGCGCCGAGGTGGGGGCGTTCGGCGGCGGCAGCTATCAGATCCTCGACGGTTGCATCAACATGGAAGAGCAGGCCGCAGGCAGCAAGAAGTCATTCAGCTACTGAGGCAGTGCAGAAAGCAAAACGGCCGGATCACTCCGGCCGTTTTTCACTGCGCCATTCGCCCAGGCCTGCCGCCAGGGCGGCGCAGGCGAGCGCGGTGCGGCGGTCGATCTGCACCGGGGCGCCGTCGGACCATTCCGCACCGCGCTCTAGGCGCTGGTAAGTCGGGAGTGAAACCCCCAGCGCGGATGCTGCCTCGCGCTGGGAGAGGGCCATGTGTTGCCGCCAGGCGGCGAGGTCAGCGGGGGTCATTCGGTCCCGTTGATCGCTGACAAAACCTTGCGCTGATCCAGCGAGCGCACTGCCCCTGCGTTGGCCTGTGCGTAGAGTCCAGTCGGGGACATGGCAAGCGCTCCAATCTCCATCCCGCGCTGCACAGTCCCAAGCATCTGCCATCCAGGCAGTGTGTGGGTATATAGCCGCCACGGGCCGCCCATCAGGACGGCGAGGCGGCCCCTGTTGGGGCCGCTCATGTCAGTAGTCCTCCTTGTTGGCGGGGGTGCGGTCGATGTCGTTGGCGCCGCCGATCTGGTCGCAATTTTCGCCGCCTGCTGCGGCGCGATACACCGCGTTTTGGTGGCGGATGTGGTCCATCTCAGCGATATCGGCAGCGCTCGGCTTCGGGGCCGCTACGGACTTGGTGATGTTTCGGTAGGCGATCAACTCGCCCCGGCCGGCAGCCTTGGTGGCGGCCTTCATTGCCGCGAAATTGTGTTCGGTGAGTTGTGATCCTGCCTTGATGACGGTTTCAATGCTCCCGTCAGGGCGGCGCACATCGATTTCAGCGTGGCTCGGAATCTGGATCATATCGGTCATTTTCTTCTCCTGCCCCTCATCGCGGGAGGCGCCGCCGGCAGCGTCATCGCCACCGTGATTCCATTATGGCAGACTAAATTATTTAGTCAAGCGGTTTTTTCTCCATCTCCACCGTCGTTGTGAATCCGCTGCTGCTGACGTCGTGCCGCACGCGCACGGCCAGCCAGCCCTGGCTGTCGATCTCGGGCTTCCAGCCGGCGACGGTGACGGGCACTTCGGGGAACAGCTCGGCGCGGCCGTAGGCAAGCGTCAGGGTGAAGTTGGCCATGCCGCGTTGGATGCGGTGCCACTCGGCGGTGACGGCGCGTTCAGCGTTGGTCTTGTTGGCGTAGGTGTGGCGCAGGGTTTTGATGTTGCCGGCGCTGGGCTCGGTGGTGGTGGGGTCGTCTTCGCCGCTGATCGTCTCTTCGCCCACCTGCACGTAGGCGCGCTGGGCGAGCTTGGGGTCGTTGTAGTTGGCGCGCACGGCGGTGTAGGCGGCACGGTCGGCCACGCTGAAGCGGTGCTGGTCTCCGGCGTTGCGGGTGATGGTGAGCACGGGCAGCGGGGCGCCGCTGGCGGTGGTGGCCTGGCCGGCGGCGATGAACAGCAGCCGGCCGGCCTTCACGGTGGCGATGGCGCCGTGCTCTTCGGCCATGCGCTGCAGCAGGTTGGCGTCGCTCTCTGCGGTCTGGTCGAGGTGGTCGAGCGGCAGATCGGCGTACTGCTTGCCGACGATGGGGGTGAGCTTGTTTTGCGCGGCGATGCTGCGCACCAGGTCGCCGAGCGTGACGCCGTGCCAGCTGCGCTCTTTCTTGGTGGCGATGCCGCTGCGCAGGTCGGCCGATCGGGCGCGGATGGTGAGCCGATCGGGCGTGCCGGCGTGCTCGAGCTCGTCGACGATGTACTCGCCCTTGTCTTCCAGCGGCTCGCCTTCCCAGCCCAGGGCTACGGCCACGCGGGCGCCGCGCGGCGGCAGGCCGAGCAGGCCGTCGGTGTCGTCGAGCACGATGTCGAGCGTGTCGGCCTCGAAGCCGCGGTTGTCGATGAGGCTGAGCGATTCGAGGCGCGGGCGAATGGCGGGGGTGATGTCCAGGCCATCGACGAGGATGCGGTAGGCGGGGGCGCGGTAGGGCATCAGGCGTTTCCGGGGATGGCGGGCGTCTTGGGCTTGAACCACACGCAGCCCTCACGCAGCGTCCAGCCTTTGCCGCACTGGCCGGTTTCGGTGCTGCGGGGGCCGGTCATGATCTGCACCTGGTGGCAGGCGCGGCAGCGGTCGGGGATGGGTTGCGGGGCTGGCATCAGCGGATCTGCCCGAGGGCCAGCTCGCCGATCACGCTGGCCAGCTCGAGGCCGGTGTCGGCGACGCGCTTGAGGCTGAGCGAAAACTCGATGCGGCGCGCGGCGCCGTCGTCGAAGAACACCTGCCGGGTGATCTGCAGGCCGGTGATCACATACAGCCCGTAGATGCGGCCGGTGCCCTCGATGAGCGGCCAGGCGTCGCCGGTGTCGGCCATGGCCTGCAGGGCGTCGAGGCTGAGGTGCGTGCCGGCCACTTCGGGCAGCAGCACGCCGGCCAGGGTGATGGTTTCGTCGTCGGCGCCGACGAACTGCGACGCGGGCCGATCGCCCACGCGCGACACGCTGGCATGCCGCCACGCGAGCTGGCGCTGGAAGTCCTGGTACGCGAGCGTGTGCAGGCTGAAGACGAAGAAGCCGAGCGCGAGCATCATTTCTGGATGAACTCCCAGTCGTCACGGCAGGCCGTGCAGCACCAGCGCTTGCCGGGCGGCAGCGGGTCTTCGCAGTAGAGGCACTGCCCGGTGGCGGCGGGGCCTTCGGGCTTGCGCTGGTGCAGGGCGATGTCGCGGTCTTGCTCTTCGCGCTCGGTGGCTTTGTCGCTGATGTCCATGTGGGGTCAGTCCCTGATGAATCGGACGCTGCTCATGAAGAGCAGCATTGCGAGCGCGCTGAGGCTCCACCACGAGCGTGACATGTAGAAGAGCGCGCAGACCGTGGCGCCGCAGGTGACGATGAGCACGCAGTTCTTGAGCGTGCCGAGAATCATCATGAGCATTTCGGGCGTGTACTTTTCCATTGGCTAATTCTTCCGGCGCTCGCAACTTGCAGTGAATGTGACCGTGGTGCCTTCTGTTCGCGTCTGGTGGCGGAAGCTGTTGTCGTCGCATTCAGCGGTCGACCAGGCGAAGACCTCAGCCGAAGCCCGGCGGCTGCTGGCCCCGTCGCATCCACTGAGTGCAGCCGAGCAGGCCAGAAGCAGTGCCAAGACTTTCATCTGCCCACCCTCAATCCACGTCGCCCAGGATGCTGCGGCGCCGGGCCTGCCTGTAGCGCTCGCGCTCGTCGAGCTGGCGGGCGACTTCGCGGCCGACGTCCTGCGGGCTTTGTCCGGGGGCGGCGTTGACGGTGACGTTGTTGGTGGAGGTGACGTTGCCGCCGCTGGCGGCTGCGGTGCGCAGCGGGGCAGCTGCAGCGGGAGTTCCGACCGTAGCGTTGAAGTTGAGGCTGACGGCGTTGCGCAGGCTTTCGATCTTCTTCAGCACCCA
>JAFEEP010000194.1 GCA_018241045.1 Pseudomonadota bacterium
CGGAATGGACGCGTTATTGGGACGACGACTACGAAGAGGTTCGTGCTGAATCGCCGGATATGTTTGACGAGGAGGATGATCGCCAGCGCCAGATCTATCTCGACATGGTCGCGGGCAAATATCCCAAACCCAAGCGGCCCGACACCAAGTGAGCGGATTTGCGTTCGACGCCAATATCGTGATCGATGCTTTGGCGGGGTATCCTCTCGCGCGGACCGAGATCGAGCGGGCTGTTGGCTTGTCCTCGCGCCCGTGGATCAGCCGAATGGCGTGGATCGAGGTGCTGTCGAAGGGCAACGAAGCGATGGTTCAGGATGCAATGACGTTCCTGTCCCGCTTCGGACTGGATGAGATCGATGACGAGATTTCGCGCCGGGCCGCCGCGCTGCGCCGTGAACGCCCGCGATTGAAATCCCCCGATGCGATCATACTTGCCACAGCGCAAATTCGCGGTCGTGTCCTCATCACCCGCAACATCAAGGATTTCCCGGCTGCCATGCCCGGCATCCGCGTTCCTTACACTCTCTAACGAAAGCATTGCATCATGTGTGGCATTATCGGCATCGTCGGCAAGGAAGAGGTCGCTGACCGCTTGGTCGATGGGCTTCGGCGGATGGAATATCGCGGTTATGATTCGGCCGGGGTCTGCACCATCCACGACGGACACCTCGTCCGCCGCCGCGCGCCGGGCAAGCTGGTCAACCTCGTGCGCGAACTGGCGCGTGATCCGGCGCCGGGCATGACCGGGATCGCCCACACCCGCTGGGCGACGCATGGCGCGCCGACTGCGGCCAATGCCCACCCTCACGCGACCGAGGTACTGGCGCTGGTCCACAACGGGATCATCGAGAATTTCCGTCAGTTGAAGGACGCGCTGACGGCGCGCGGGCGAAAGTTCGAAAGCGACACCGACACCGAGGTGGTTGCCCACCTGTTGTCCGAACAGGTCGAGGCCGGATTGAGCCCGCAGGAGGCGGTCAAAGTGGTGCTGCCGCAACTGCGCGGCGCCTTCGCCCTGGCGATCGCTTTCAAGGACTACCCTGATATGCTGATCGGCGCGCGGCTCGGCTCGCCGCTGGTGCTGGGCTTCGGGGAGGGTGAGACCTATCTCGGTTCGGACGCGCTGGCGCTGGCGCCGCTGACTCAGAAGATCAGCTATCTCGACGAGGGCGACTGGGTGGTCATCACCCGCGAGGGCGCACAGGTGTTCAACAAGGACAACGTGCCGGTGCACCGTGAAGTCACGACCTCGGGCGCCTCTGCGGCGGAGATCGAGAAGGGCAATTTCCGCCACTTCATGCAGAAGGAGATCTTCGAGCAGCCGACCGTGGTGGCCCAAACCCTGCGCAGTTATATCCGCCAGGTTGACCAGTCGGTTGCGCTGCCTCAGTTCGATTACGACCTGTCGCGCATCAACCGCGTCACGATCGTCGCCTGCGGCACCAGCTATTACGCGGGAATGGTTGCGAAATACTGGTTTGAACAGTTCGCGCGGCTGCCCGCCGACATCGATTTCGCCAGTGAGTTCCGCTATCGCAACCCGGTGCTGGAGCCGGGCGGGCTCGCGCTGTTCATCTCGCAGAGCGGAGAAACGGCCGATACGCTCGCCGCGCTGCGCCACTGCAAGGAACACGGCCAGACCATCGCGGTGGTGGTCAATGTGCCAACCAGTTCGATGGCGCGCGAGGCCGACCTGCTGCTGCCCACGCACGCCGGTCCGGAAATCGGTGTCGCCAGCACCAAGGCTTTCACCTGTCAGCTTGCCGTACTCGCCGCGCTGGCCGCACACTTGGCGGTCAAACGGCGGAAGATGGACCGGGCCGAGGAAGCGCGGGTCGTCGCCCACCTGCTCGAAACGCCCGCCAGCCTCAACGCGGCGCTGAGCCACGATGACGAGATCGCGGCCATGGCCCACCTGATCGCCCCGGCGCGCGACGTCCTTTATCTCGGGCGGGGGCAAGACTATCCACTGGCCCTTGAAGGCGCGCTCAAGCTCAAGGAAATCAGCTATATCCACGCCGAAGGCTATGCCTCGGGCGAAATGAAGCACGGCCCGATCGCCTTGATTGACGAGGCGGTGCCGGTGATCGTCCTTGCGCCGAGCGGCCCGCTCTTCGAAAAGACCGTCAGCAATATGCAGGAGGTTCGGGCGCGGGGCGGCAAGATCGTGCTGATCAGCGACCGCGAAGGGCTCGACGAAGCGGGCGAGGGCTGTCTTGCCACGATCGAGATGCCCAAGGTCCACCCGCTGATCGCCCCACTGGTCTATGCTATCCCGGTGCAATTGCTCGCCTACCACGTCGCCACGGTGAAGGGCACCGACGTCGATCAGCCGCGCAACCTCGCCAAGTCGGTGACGGTGGAGTGATCCACAAGCCCGAATAGCTGCTCCGGCGCTTCGTCGCACAAGCCTGCGGGGCTTTACGCGGCGATAACGATTGGTCGCCTATGCAACGTGGGTGAGCAAGAATTCCGTCGTCCCTTCGCTGCCCCGGGTCCTGCCCGTCACCGCCGTTCTCGGATTGAGCGATCCGGCCGAGGGTGACTGGGGACGGCTGCGCGGCTTGCAGTATTCCAGCCTGGCCCGCGTGACCAAGCACCGCATCACCGCGCATATCCTTGCGGCGCTGGGGGTGTGCTGGATCTATATCGGCACGGTTCATTGGGCGTTCCTGCTGGCCTGGCTGGCGGTACTCGGTGGCTCGCTTTACTATGGCGCGCAGATCGACCGCGATCTGGTCGACGCCGATCGCCGCCGTATCGGCCGCGACGAGGTGCAGAAGCAGACCATCGGCGCGATCGCCAATGCCTTGGTCTGGGTTGTGCCGATGGCCTTCTTCGCGCCCTATGGCGATGCCATGGCCAAGCTTGAGCTGTGGGCGGTCTGTGCGATGGTCATGACCGCCTGTGCGGTCATGCTGCCAGCGGTGCCGCTGGCCAACCTGATGTTCACCGGGATCGTCGGCGCCGCGGCGCTGGCCAGCTTTGCCTATACGCTCAAGTTCGAAATGATGATCGTCTCGCTGCTGTTCATCGCCGTGGTGGTGCGCGGCGCGATCGAGAACGCCCGCGCTTTCCTCACCGCGCGCGTTGCCGAAGCCGGTATGGCCGAACGCAACGAGGTCGTCTCACTCCTGCTCAAGGAGTTCGAGGAAGGCGAGGCCGACTGGTTGTGGCAGATCGACACCTCGCGCCGGGTCCGCGCGGCCAGTCCGCGCTTTGCCTTCGCCTTGGGGCTTGGCCCTGATGAAATCGACGGCAAGTCGTTCATTCAGTTGATCGCCGGGCCAGCCTGGGAAACCGGCCAGTTCCCCTCCAGCCTCCACGACCTTGCCGAACGGCTGAAGCGGCGCGAGAGCTTTTCAAACCTGTTGGTTCGTGTGTCGATCGGCGGCAGCCAGCGCTGGTGGGAGCTTTCGGGCACGCCCAAGCTCGATGACAATGGCAATTTCGACGGGTTCCGCGGCGTCGGCTCGGACGTGACCGAGCAGCGCGAAAGCTCGGAAAAGATCGCCCACATGGCGCGTTATGATACGCTGTCCGGCCTGCCCAACCGCATGATGGTGACCGAGGCGCTGGGTGAGGCGATGCGCTATGCCGATCAGTGGCGGACGCGCTGCGCCTTCCTGATGATCGACCTCGACCGGTTCAAGGCGGTCAACGATACGCTTGGGCACCTGGTCGGCGACCAGTTGCTGGCGCGTGTTTCGGAACGGCTGCGCACGATCTGCAGCGACAACGAACTGTGCGGCCGCCTGGGCGGCGACGAGTTCGCCATCGTGGTGCGCGATGCGTCGGACCCGACCCGGGTCGGCCGGATTGCCCAGGCAATCATCGAGGGACTCTCGCGTCCCTATGAGGTTGATCATCATACGCTCTACATCGGCGCATCCGTGGGATCGGCCACCGGCCCGCGCGACGGCACCACCGTCGAGACGCTGATGCGCAACGCCGACCTTGCCCTTTACCGTTCGAAGGAAGAGGGCGGCGGCCAGCACTTCGGCTACGAGCCCGAACTGCACGCCCTGGCCGAGGAACGGCGCAAGCTGGAGTTTTCGCTGCGCCGCGCGCTCGAACGCAACGAATTCGTGCTCAATTACCAACCGGTAGTCGATGCCATGGACGAGAATATCGTCAGCTTCGAGGCGCTGCTGCGCTGGAACAGCGAAGAACACGGCATGGTCAGCCCGGCCAAGTTCATCCCGCTGGCCGAGGACACCCGGCTGATCGTCCCGATCGGCGAATGGGTGCTGCGCGAGGCCTGCCGCGAGGCGGCGCGCTGGCCTGCGCACGTCAAGGTTGCGGTCAACGTCTCGGGCGAACAGTTGCTCGACACCCATTTCATCGGCAGCGTGGTGGGCGCGCTGTCGCAAAGCGGACTTCCCGCGCAGCGGCTCGAGATCGAGGTGACCGAGAGCATCTTCGTGCGCGACGCGATCACTGCGCGGGCCGCGCTCGAACAGATCATGTCGCTGGGTTGCGGCATCGCACTCGACGATTTCGGGACCGGCTATTCCTCGCTCGCCTATATCCGCAACCTGCGCTTCTCGACGATCAAGGTCGACCGCAGCTTCGTCCAGGGCGCGGCGACCGGCAGCCCGGAAAGCCTGGCGATCATCCGCGCCGTGGTGGCGATGGCCGAAAGCCTGGAAATGTCGACCACCGCCGAGGGGGTGGAAACCGAAGCCGAACTGACCTGCATCCGCCAGCTCGGCTGCCGCAAGATCCAGGGCTACTACTACGGTCGACCGATGCCCGCCGTCGAGGCGCGCTCGCTGTTCGCAACGCCAACGCTGCAGCGCGCCAGCGCGTAGGGGTCAGACCGAGGCCAGCGCTTCAATCGCGCTTTCGAACATCGCGCGGCCATCGGTGCCGCCCTGTTCGGGTTCGATCATCCGTTCCGGGTGGGGCATCATGCCCAGCACGTTGCCAGCGGCGTTGAGCACCCCGGCGATCCGGCGGGCCGATCCGTTGACGTCCTCGGCATAGCGGAAGGCAACGCGGCCTTCGCCTTCGAGCCGGTCGAGCGTCGCATCGTCGGCGAAGTAGTTGCCATCGTGATGCGCGACCGGGATCAGGATCTCTTGCCCGGCAGAATAGCCCGCGGTGAACAGGCTCTGGCTGTTGCTGACCGTCAGTACCACCTCGCGGCAGACGAAGTTCATGCCCGCATTGCGGAGAAGTGCGCCCGGCAGCAGTCCGGCTTCGGTCAGCACCTGAAAGCCGTTGCACACGCCAAGCACCGGCACACCCCGGTTCGCCGCGGCAATCACTGCCTGCATTACCGGGCTGCGCGCGGCCATGGCACCCGAACGCAGGTAGTCGCCATAGGAAAAGCCGCCAGGCAGGGCGATGAAATCGAGGTCGGCGGGAAGGTCGGCATCGCCGTGCCAGATGCGGTGCGGCGCCGTGCCCGAAACCTTTTCCAGAGCGTCGGCCATGTCCCGGTCGCAGTTCGATCCGGGGAAGGTGATGACGGCGCTGCGGAAGGTCACGCCGCCAGCCTTTCGATGCGGTAGTTTTCGATCACCATGTTGGCGAGCAGCTTGCTGGCCATTTCCTCAAGCTGGGCGTCAGTCACGCCGGGTTCGACCTCAAGCTCGATCATCTTGCCGGCGCGCACGTCCCTGACCCCTTCTATGCCCAGTCCCTCGATCGCATGATGGATCGCACGGCCTTGCGGGTCGAGCACCCCGTTCTTGAGGCTGACATAGACGCGGACCTTCATGGTGCTGACCTTTCGCGGGCGGGCAGGGCTGGGGACTCGCCCGCGCCTATGCCTCCAGTCGCGCTTCGGGGCAAGGTCCGCGCGGGGCCTGGCGCTCAGCTTTCCCGCGAATCCATGACATAGCCGAGCGAACGCACCGTCCGCACCGGGTCCGGGGCACCGTGCGCGGCGAGGGCGCGGCGCAGGCGGCCGACCCAGACGTCGACGGTGCGCTCGTCCAGCGCCTCGTCGTCCTTGCCGAGTCGGTCAATCAGCGCGGCGCGCGAAAAGACCTGGTCGGGGTTCTCCATGAAATGGGCGAGCAGGCGGAACTCGTTGGGTCGCAGCAGCACTATCGCGCCGTTGACCCTGACCTGGTGAGCGGAAATGTCGATCCCGATCGGGCCGTTGACCAGGCGCTGGCGCACCGGCTGGGCATGAGCCGACTTGTGGGCGACCCGCTCGATCACCCGGGCGGCGTCGAGCGGGCCGACGATATAGTCATCCGCTCCGGCCTGGAGCGCGCGGCGGCGAATGTCGGCGTCGGGATCATCGAGCACCATGGTCAGGTGCGAACGGCGGGTGGCATCCGATTCGCGCAGGCGGCGGCACATCTCCAGCCCCGACATGGTCGGACAGAGCCAGTCGACGAAACCCCAGACCGTTCCGCCCAGCGGTGCATCGGGCGGATTTTCGCCGAGTTTGACGATCGACCAGTCCGGACGCTGGCGACCGAGGTCGGCAATCAGTCCGGGCGGGGGAGAGGTGATGAGAAGGGTGGTGTGGCTGGTCATCGTCCGACAGGATTCAATCACGATTCGCGCGTTGAATGCCGTGCCAAGGTGACGGTTTGATGATGCAATTATGACAGTTTGGCGTCTGTCAGAAACTGGCGAAAGTTCTGCCCGATCAATGTCGCGGGATTGTCATGCTGATGTCACTGCAAATCGGGTGAAATCGCCGGGCCGACGCGCTACACCTCCGGGGATGGGAAAGAGATACCTGAACAAGGCGGTGCGCGCGCTATTCGTGCTGCTGATGCTCGCGGCGGCGATGCCTGCAAGGGCGGAGAAGCTGGTGTTTGATCATCGCCTCTACGCCCCGCTCAAGGCGGTGCTCGACAGCGGCGACAATGACATGATCGCATACAATGCCAGCAATCCCCGCTATGTCGTCGATCTGATCGCGGTGAAGGGCAAGTCGGCGTCGGACTGGAGCGAAGCGCTGGAAATCATCGCGCGCAGTCCGGCCAAGGGTGTGCGAACCGCGCGGGACTGGCGGGCGGAGCTTGATGCAAGGCCCGAGGGGGCGTGCAAGGCGACGACGATCCCCATTGCAGAAGATGCCGCGTCGCTCACTTTCGAACGGCAGATGCCCGGCTGTCCCACCGCGCGGGCGGTGACGACCTATTCGCGCATCCTGGGCGGCAAGCGCTCGCTGTTCATGCTGACCGTGCTGTTCAAGACTGCGCCAGACGAATCGACGCGACAGCAATGGCTTGCCCTGCTGCAATCGGCGCGCATCGAATAGGTCTGAACAGGTCCGGTCAGGTGGCTGGCACATTCCTGTCATACGGGTGTCACCAAGCATACGCGGAAGCGACATATAGCACCTCTAGAGGCGGCGGTGAGGCCGCCCCGGGATGATTCGTTCCCTGGTCCGGCGTCGACACGAACCAGACCACTTTCAGGGAATCCCCGATGAACCGCTTCCGTACCCGTTCGAATGCCTCGCTGGCCGTTATCGCCGCGTCGCTTGCCTTTGGCTATGCCGGCACCGCCAGCGCCAGGGCCAACCTTACGGTCTCCGACACCGGGGTCAGCGTGGCTGGTGCCGAAGGCGCCGACGATGCCGCGCCTGCCGCCGCTGCCCAGGACAGCAGCGATCATTCGGGTCTGACCGAGATCGTCGTCACCGCGACTAAGCGCGAAACCAACCTGCAGAAGACCCCGATCGCCATTTCGGTGCTCGCGCCGGAATCGATCAAGGATCGCCACGTGCAGAGCCTGATCGACCTGGCTGACGGCGCGGTCCCCTCGTTGCGCGTTGCCACTTTCGAAGCCCGCCACTCGGCCCTGACCGTCGGCATCCGCGGCATCGTGCCGTTCGATGCCAACCAGACCGCGCGCGACCAGGGCGTAGGCGTCTATCTCGACGGCGTCTATCTGGGCCGCCAGCAGGGCCTCAACACCGCGCTGTTCGATGCGCAGCGGATCGAAGTCCTGCGCGGGCCGCAGGGCACGCTGTTCGGCCGCAACACCGAAGGCGGCGCCGTCTCGATCGTCACCAAGGAACCGAGCGGCCAGTTCGGCGGTCGCCTGGTCGGCGGCGTCGGCAACTACGGCAGCTACAACACCGAAGCCCACGTCGACCTGCCCGAAGTTGCCAACATCTCGTTCAAGATCGACGGGGTGATCCAGCACCAGGACGCCACGGTCAAGAACCCGCTCGCCGGGCAGTACGGCTGGAACTACCACAACACCGCGGGTGGCCGGATCACCGGCAAATGGAAGCCGGTGGACGGCCTCTCGGTCGAGATTTCCTATGACCGCGCCCAGGACGAGAACACCCCCAACTACAGCCAGTTGATCAACTACAACCCCAATGGCAAAGTGGTCGGGCAATACGATCCGATCACGCTCAAGCTGGTTGCGCCGGGTAGCCCGGCTGGTACCTCGACCGTCTGCACCACCTGCATCGCCCCGCTTTCGCCGCTGGTCCAGGTCCATACCGGTCGTCAGGACGTTGCCGAAATCGGCGTGCCTCAGCAGCTCAGCGTCGATCGCACCGACGGCGTGAACAGCGTGATCAAGTACAAGCTGGCCGACGGACTTGAACTGCGCTCGATCACCGCCTGGCGCGGGGTCGATACCGAACAGTGGGACAATTCGGGCGGTGCGCACCGCACGATCTTTGCCCCCAACGCCAACTTCAGCCGCTATTCGCTGTCGAACCTGCACCAGCGCCAGTTCAGCCAGGAACTGCAACTGGTCGGCAGCCTGCCGCAGCTCGACTACGTCCTGGGGCTCTATTACTTCAACGAAAACGTGCGCGAATATGCCGCGACGCCTTCGACCAACAAGTGGAACGCCGACGGCACCGGCTACACCATCAACAGCGAGACGGTGCTGGGTCCGATCACCTCGGGCAACCAGGGCTGGCAGCCGGGAACATGGTTCACCCAGCGTGACAGCCACGCCCGCGCCCGCAGCTATGCCGCCTTCGCCCAGGCGACCTGGACCCCGGTCGATCCGCTCCACATCACCGTCGGTGGCCGTTACACCAAGGACAAGCGCGAGGGCGCGCTGACCCTGGTGTCGAACGTCGCGACGCCGTGGACCTTCGTCTACGACAACGATCGCTTCGATCCGATGGTGACAGTCGCGTTCGATGCTTCGCGCAACATCAACCTCTACGCCAAGTATTCGACCGGCTACCGTGCCGGCGGCGCGAATGCCCGTTCCTCGACCTTCGGCGCTTTCGGTCCGGAAAAGGTCAAGGCCTACGAACTGGGCGCCAAGATGGACATGCTTGACCACAAGGTTCGTCTGAACCTGGCCGGTTACATGATGGACCGCACCGGCACCCAGATCGATTTCGACAACGTCGATACCGCGCCGTTCCTTGCCGATGGCGTGACGCCGAACCCGACCTTCAATCTCCACACCGAGAACACGGCGAACGCGCCGGGCACTTCGAAGATCCGCGGTGTGGAAGCCGAACTCACGGCCAAGCCGGTCGATAACCTGACCTTGGGCCTGTCCTACGCCTATACCTACACCGACATTCCGGCGACGGCGAACCCCAATCCGGGACCGACTTTTGGCCAGCTGACCAAGGTCTTC
>JAFEEP010000195.1 GCA_018241045.1 Pseudomonadota bacterium
GCGGTGCAGCGCCGCCTGCTCGGCCTGCTTTCCGGGCGGCGGCATAGCTGCATCTCCGCAATCTGCACAATCGACCGCGAAGGCACGGTCCGCACCCGCACGGTTGAAACCGTGGTTGCCTTCAAGCGCCTCAGCGAGGCCGAGATCGATGCCTACATCGCCAGCGGCGAAGGGCTGGGCAAGGCCGGGGGCTATGCCATCCAGGGCCGGGCCGAGGCGTTGATCCGCTTCGTTTCGGGCAGCCATTCGGCGGTGATCGGCCTGCCCCTGTTCGAAACGCGGGCCTTGCTCAAGGCGGCGGGCCTTGCCCTCGACTGAGTGCCTGGTCGAAGAGGGGATCGGCGAACACCGCGCGGTCCTGCTTCAGGACGGCCGCATCGTCCATGCCCGGATCGACTGGCTCGACGCCCTGGTCGCCGGCCAGGTTGAGGACGCGGTGCTGGCGTCGCGGGCGGCCGGATCGAGCCGGGGCACCGCCCGTTTCGCCAATGGCGAGGAAGCACTGGTCGATCGCCTGCCGCGCGAGGCGAGCGAAGGCGCGAGGTTGCGGCTGGAAGTGACCCGCGCCGCCATGCCCGAAACCGGCCGAGCCAAGCTGGCCCAGGCCCGCCCCGCCACCGCCGCACCCGGCCCGCGCCCCAGCCTGGCCGACACGCTCCGCGCCGAAGGCTGGTCGCCCAAGGTGGTGCGCCGCTTCCCCGCTGATTGGGATGAGGTGTGGGCCGAGGCCGAACAGGGCTCGACCAGCTTTGCCGGGGGAACGCTGCATTTCGCCCTGACCCCGGCGATGACCGTGATCGACGTCGATGGCGACTTGCCCCCCCGCGAGCTGGCACTTGCCGCCGTCGCGCCGCTGGCCTCGGCGCTGGAACGCTTCGACCTCGCCGGGAACATCGGGATCGACTTTCCCACGCTCGAGGCCAATGTCGATCGCAAGGCAATTGACGCAGCGCTCGACGCACAGCTCGATCATTGGCCGCACGAGCGCACCGCGATGAATGGTTTCGGCTTCGTCCAGATCGTCGCCCGGCTGCGTCGCCCCTCGCTGCTGCACCGGCTCCGCTTCGATGCCGCAGGGGCAGCGGCGCGGCGACTGCTGCGTCAGGCTGAGCAGGTCGATGATCCCGGCGCGCTGCTTCTCACCTGTAACCCGGCAGTCGACGCCGCGCTGACGGCGGACTGGCTTGCCCAACTCGCACGGCGCAGTGGACGAGCCGTGCGGATCGAGACGAACCCGGCACTTGCGCTGACCGCCACATTCGCCCAGGCGGTAACGTCATGACCGCCAATGCCAAGTCCTGCCCGATCTGCGGCAAGCCACGCCACCCCGAACACGCCCCGTTCTGTTCAAGCCGCTGCAAGGACCGCGATCTCGTCCGCTGGCTCGACGACGGCTATGCCCTGCCCGGCCCGCCCGCGATCGACGAAGAAGCGGACAAAGCGTAACATCCCCCCTTGCCAAGCCCGCCCGGCTTCGCCATAGGCGCGCTTCCAACCGCTCGCCGGTCCCGAAACGGACTGTCGCCGCAGCGCTGCCCGGGTAGCTCAGTTGGTAGAGCACATGACTGAAAATCATGGTGTCGGCGGTTCGATTCCGTCCCCGGGCACCACTGCGTCTCGCCCCCTCCCCGCCGGGACCAGGCAGACCAGCGTCGATACCGCCGCGCCGATCGCCAGTTGCCAGGGGAAGGCCAGCTTGCCGACCAGCGCGTCGAAGTGGAGCGCTCCGGCGACGTAGGGTTGCAGCGCCAACACGGTGCAAAACCCCGCGAGTAGCGCGGCGATCACCGAGCCGGTCGAGCCGCGGGTGGAGAACAGCGCGGTGAAATAGACCCCGAGCAGCCCGGCATAGGCGAAGACCATGACCTGCAGCGCGAACTCAAGCAGCGGCATATCGCTGCTGCGCTGCCAGTAGAAGCTGGCGACCGCCATCGCGAACATCGCCAGCCCGGCCAGCGCCATGCCCCAGCGGCCCGCCAGCACGTAGTGGCGATCCGCTACCGGACGACGACGCTGGCGCCACGGGCGGTAGAAATCCTCGACCATCACCGATGACATCGCGTTGAGCGCAGAATTGGTCGTGGCGATTGCTGCGGCAAAGACCCCGCAAGTGACCAGGCCGCGCAGCCCCGCCGGAAGCTCGGTCAGGATGTAGTGCATGAACACGTTGATCTTCTGCCCCTTGAAATCGGCGGCGGCGGCAAGCGCGTGCCCGCCCATCAACTCGGGCCGGACATAGACGACGTGGAGCAGCAGCCCGATGGTGACGAACACCCAGACCACCGGCACCGTCGCGACCAGCGAAAGGATCAGGCCGCGCGCGCCGGTGCGCGCATCGGGAGAGGCGAGCAAGCGCTGGGTAACGTCCTGGTCGGTGCCGGTACTTGCCACGAACAGCAGCGAGAGGCCAACGATCACGGCAGGCAAGGCGAAAGGCTTTGACGGATCGAACGACAGGTCGAGCAGCCGCAGCTTGTCCGCGCCGTCGGGGGCGTGGCGCAGCCCCTCGACGATCGTGGCGGCGGGTGCGGGGATCGTCGTCCACAGCCA
>JAFEEP010000196.1 GCA_018241045.1 Pseudomonadota bacterium
GAAGTAGATCTGCATCCCGTTGGGCAGGGTGGCGCGCTCGATGGTCGGGAAATCGAGCGGGGCGAGCGTGCCCACCGCGGGCAGCTTGGAACGGTCGGCCTTTTCGGGCGCGGCGGCGGTCGTCGTCACAACGGCAGCGGCGGCCTGATCGGCGACAGGAATGGCCGCGCTGCCCGCGACGGCCAGCGCCGGGTTGCTGTACCACGCCGGACCGGCCGCGCCCGCGCCGGGGGCTGGCGGAACGACGAAGCCGCCGCGTGCCTCACCACCTTCGGTGCGCTTGCCCGGTTCGACCGTCAGCGCGAAGACCGGGCGGGACAGCCACTTGGCGGTCGCGCTGCGCACCTGCTCGGGCGTCAGCCGGGCGGCGCGTTGCAGGTCCTTCTTGTAGGTCGCCGGATCGCCGCTGAACAGCAGCCCCTGGGCCAGGGTCGGCGCCTTGCCGCCGAACCCGCCGACCGATTCGAGCGTGCGGATCTGGCCAACGGCGTAGCTGGTCGCGGCGCGCTGCAATTCGTCGGCGGTCGGCCCCTTGGCGATGAACTGCGCGATCTGTGCGTCGAGTGCCTTGCCGACCGCAACCGGGTCCTTGCCCGGCTTGACGTCGGCATAGACCACGAATTGCCCGGCCTGTGCAAAGACCTCGGCATCGGCGGAGACGGCCACGGCATCCTGGCTGTGGCGCACCAGGGCATCGTCAAGCCGCGAGCTGGCGAGTCCGCCCAGCACCGACGCGGCCATCTCGAGATCGAGCGAATCCGGATTGTCGACCCCGGGGATCGCCCACATCCGGTAGATCCGGGTGGTCGAGACCTGATCCTTGATCGTCTTGCTGAGCGGCGCGGGCAGCGTCGGCACCGGGGCGCTGACCGGCTGCAGCTTTGGCCCTGCCGGGATGTCACCGAACCACTTGGCTACCTTGGCCTTGGCGGTGGGCAGGTCGATGTCACCGGCCAGAACCAGGATCGCGTTGTTCGGGCCATAGTTCTGGCGGAACCAGCCCTTCACGTCGTCAAGCGAGGCCGAATCGAGGTCGGCCATCGAGCCGATGGTCGAGTGGTGATAGGGGTGGCCTGAGGGATAGAGGTTTTCGAGCTGTTCGTATTCGACCAGCCCGAAGGGGCGATTGTCACCCTGGCGCTTTTCGTTTTGGACCACGGCGCGCTGGTTATCGAGCTTCTGCTGGGTGATCCCGCCCAGCAGGTGGCCCATGCGGTCGCTTTCCAGCATCAGCGTGAGGTCGAGCGCGCCGGTCGGCACCGTTTCGAAATAGTTGGTGCGGTCGAACCAGGTCGTGCCATTGGTGTCGGTCGCGCCGACCTGCTGCAGTGGTTCGAAGAAATCACCCGGGGCGTTTTCCGATCCATTGAACATCAGGTGTTCGAACAGGTGGGCAAAGCCGGTCTTGCCCTTGGGTTCGTGCTTCGATCCGACCCCGTACCACACAGATACCGCCACCACCGGCGCCTTGCGGTCGGTATGGACCAGAACGGTCAGCCCATTGGGCAGGGTGAAGCGCTGGTAGGGGACGTTGACCGCATCGACCAGGGCGGAGAGCGGCGCTGCCTTGGGCACGGCGGCGGCGGGAGCCTTGGCCAGCGCCGGACCCGCCGCAAGGGTCAAGGCGAGCAGCGAAACGGAAAGCAGATGGCGCATCGAAATCCCCAGGTGGCTGGATCGGAAGAAGGGCGCCAGACCAGCGCCTTGACGCGCAGTCTGCCACGATAAATCGACGAACTGCAAGGACCTGCCTGCCAGCGGTGCGCGTTCGACCGAAGTGGTTGCCGTCGAGCGTGCGATCGGCTTATCCAGTCATCCCTGCAGGAAATTTTCGCCCGGCCCTTGTGTTGCATCTGGGCAACACTATCTCCCGGTGTAACAGGAGGCTGATACACCCATGAACCTCGAGAAATTCACCGACCGCGCCAAGGGATTCCTGCAGAGCGCGCAGACCGTTGCGATCCGGATGAACCATCAGCGGATTACCCCCGAACATATCCTCAAGGCCCTGCTCGAAGACGAGGAAGGCATGGCCTCGGGCCTGATCCAGCGGGCCGGGGGCAACCCGGGCGTGGCACTCAACGATGTCGACATGGCGCTGTCGAAGATCCCCGCCGTATCGGGCAGCGGCGCCCAGGCAGCACCCGGGCTGGAAAACGACGCCGTGCGGGTGCTGGACCTGGCCGAACAGCTCGCGACCAAGGCGGGTGACAGTTACGTTTCGGTCCAGCGCATCCTGCAAGCCCTGGCGATGTCGCCGACCAATCCGGCGGGACAGGCGCTGAAGGCCGCCAACGTTGATCCCAAGAAGCTCGAAGCTGCCATTCAGGACCTGACTGGCGGGCGCACGGCGGACAACGCCAGCGCCGAAAACGCCTATGACGCGATGAAGAAATATGCCCGCGACCTGACGCAGGCGGCGCGCGACGGCAAGCTTGATCCCGTCATCGGCCGTGACGAGGAAATCCGCCGCACCGTGCAGATCCTCGCCCGCCGGACCAAGAACAACCCGGCGCTGATCGGCGAGCCGGGCGTGGGCAAGACCGCGATTGCGGAAGGCCTGGCGCTGCGCATCGCCAATGGCGACGTGCCCGACAGCCTCAAGGATCGCCGCCTGATGGCGCTCGACATGGGCAGCCTGATCGCGGGTGCGAAGTATCGCGGCGAGTTCGAGGAGCGGCTCAAGGCCGTGCTCGACGAGGTCAAGGGTGCCGAGGGCGAGATCATCCTGTTCATCGACGAGATGCACACCCTGATCGGGGCGGGCAAATCGGAGGGGGCGATGGATGCGGGCAACCTCTTGAAGCCCGCGCTGGCTCGTGGCGAACTGCACTGCATCGGCGCGACCACGCTGGATGAATACCAGAAGTACGTCGAGAAAGACCCTGCGCTGCAGCGGCGGTTCCAGCCGGTTTTCGTCGGTGAACCCACGGTCGAGGACACGATCTCGATCCTGCGCGGGATCAAGGAGAAGTACGAACTGCATCACGGGGTGCGGATAGCCGACAACGCCATCGTCGCCGCCGCGACGCTGTCCAACCGCTACATCGCTGACCGTTTCCTGCCCGACAAGGCGATCGACCTGATGGACGAGGCCGCCAGCCGCATCCGCATGGAAGTGGAAAGCAAGCCCGAGGAAATCGAGGTGCTTGACCGGCGGATCATCCAGCTCAAGATCGAGGAACTGGCGCTGGCCAAGGAAAGCGATCAGGCGAGCAAGGACCGGCTGGCCGCGCTGAAAGAGGAACTGGCCAACCTTGAGGAGCAGTCCGCCGCGCTGACCACGCGCTGGCAGGGCGAACGCGACAAGATCGCCGCCGAGGGCAAGATCAAGGAAGCGCTCGATGCGGCGCGCGTGGAACTGGAACAGGCCCAGCGCCAGGGCGATCTGGCCAAGGCGGGCGAGCTGTCCTACGGCACGATCCCGGCGCTGGAAAAGCAGC
>JAFEEP010000197.1 GCA_018241045.1 Pseudomonadota bacterium
AAGATCGCCTCGGCGATGTCCTTGCCGACCTTGCGCGAATCGACGTCGATGCCCAGCACGAATTCGACGTCACCAGCGCCGTAACCCCCGATCTTGTCGTGGATCAGCCCTTCCGACGAATTGTTCTGGCGATAATAGGCAACCCCCTGCACCAGCGAACTTGCGCAGTTGCCAACGCCAATCATGGCGACCTTGATGGGCTTCATGTGCGAATCTATCCTTTAGCGTGGGGCGACGCGCGTGCGATTGTTACGCTTTCGCGTCATTCTGGCGCCGTCCAAAGCAACTGCGTGGCCCGCCGTCAAGCCGAATGGCGTTTTTGACACAAATCTGCGGCGAATCGGGCACCTGCATGACAGCCGCAGGCATTGCCTGGGCGCGATTTGTCGCCTAGCGGACACGCGAAGCGCAAGAACGAAGGGGTAACAGGGTGGATTCGGTGACCATGGCGGCTCCGCCGGCGCCCCGGCGCCCGATGCGTCCGCGCGAATTGCAGGACCCGCTCAACTTCTATCTCTACCACCCGCTTGCCTGGCAGCTCGCCCGGCTGCTCGCGCGCACCCCGATCACCCCCAACATGGTTTCGGTCTCGGGCGGAACGATGGTCGTTCTGGCGGCGGTGGCCTATGCCCAGCCGTGGTATCCGTGGAGTGCGCTGCTGGGCCTGGCGCTGCACATGAGCTGGCACGTCATCGACGGCGCCGATGGCGACCTCGCGCGCCTGACCGGCAGGGCCAGCCCGATCGGCGAAATGGTCGACGGTTTGTGCGACTATATCAGCCATATCATCCTCTACTTCGTTCTGGGCTGGCTGCTGACCCGCGCGGGCGGGTTCTGGGGCGGCTGGAACGGCTGGACGCTGATGGTTGCCGCCGGGATCGGCCATGCGGTCCAGGCGAATCATGTCGAGGTGCAGCGCCGCCAGTATCAATACTGGGTCTATGGCACGCCCTGGGTGCGCAACAGCCATGCCGCGCAGGGCTCCGCCACGGGCAAGAGCTGGGCGGGCGGGATCGTCTCGGGCTATCTCGCGCTGGCCAGCGCCATGACCCCCGAAGCACTGCGGATCGATGCCGCGGTAGAGGCGGCCAGGAACGACCCGGCCCGCCTTGCCGAAATCGCCGCTGCGGTGCGCGCCGAAGCGCCGCCGCTGCTGCGCCTGTGCAAGGTGCTCGGCCCCAATCCGCGCGCGATCGTGCTGGGTCTGTCGATGCTGGCGGGAAGCCCGCTGTGGTACTTCATCTATCAGGCCTTCGTGCTCAACCTGCTGCTCATCGTCTCGGTCCGCGCTCACAATGCGGCGGCGCGGCGCATCGCGGCAAGGATCGGAGCCTAGACGGAACCGCACACGCGGCTATCATCGCGGCCTCATCCAACCGGAGCCGCCATGCTGCACGACCTGCTGATCGAACAAGCCCGCGCCATCAAGGGCGAGATCACCGCCCTGCGCCGCGCGATCCATGCCGAGCCCGAACTGGGGCTGCACACGCCGATGACCCGCGACAAGGTCCGCGCCGCGCTGGCCGACCTGCCGCTCGACTGGCGCGAGGGTCCCTCGACCACCGGGCTGGTCGCAACGCTGAAGGGCGGAGCCGGGCCGGGGCGCTGCGTGCTGCTGCGGGGCGACATGGATGCCCTGCCGATGGGGGAGGAGACCGGGCTGCCCTTCGCCTCGACCATCGCGGGAACGATGCACGCCTGCGGCCACGATGCCCACACCGCGATGCTCGCGGGTGCGGCGCGACTGCTTTGCGCGCGGCGCGATTCGCTGGCGGGCGAGGTGCGTTTCATGTTCCAGCCAGGCGAGGAAGGCTTTCACGGCGCACGCTACATGATCGAGGACGGGCTTATCGGCGGCGGGGCCGACGGAACGCCCCTGCCCGATGCGGCCTTCGCGCTGCACGTCATGCCCAACGCCCGCCACGGGCAAGTCGCGGGCCGCGCCGGAGCGCTGATGGCGGCGGCCGACAAGTTCGACGTTGTGGTCCGGGGGCGCGGGGGCCATGCCTCGATGCCGCACTTCGCGCGCGATCCGATCCCGGTCGCGGCGGAGATCGTGCTGGCGCTGCAAGCCGCCGTGACCCGACAGTTCGATGCCCATGATCCGGTGGTCTGCACCGTCTCGAAGATCGAGGGCGGCACCGCGCACAACGTCATCCCCGACATTGTCAGCCTGCTCGGAACGCTGCGCTCGCTCTCCCCGCGCCATCGCGCCCACCTGCACGAGATGGTCGGCCAGGTTGCACGCGGCGTGGCCCAGGCCCACGGTCTCGAGGCGGAGGTCACGGTGACCGAGGGCTTCCCCGTCACCCTGTGCGATCCCCGCGCCGTTGCCCTGGGCGCCCGGACCACCACCGACCTGTTCGGCGAAGGCGCGTGGCACGAAATGGCCCGCCCGATCATGGGGGCGGAGGACTTCAGCTACGTCCTCGAGAAGGTTCCCGGCGCCATGTTCTTCCTCGGCGTTGCGGCAGAAGGCGTGGACTGGCACGCCTGCGAAGGGATTCACTCGACCCGCATGGTGGTCGACGAGGAAGCGCTCCCCCGCGGCGCGGCGCTGCTCGCCGGGCTGGGCGAAGCGTTTCTGGCAGACGGCTTCGATTGATCGCCATCCTCCAGCGCCGCAAGCCAAGGCTCGACCAGAGCAAGGTGTTGCGGCCAGTCCGGCGGTCGATAGTCGGCGATCAGCGCGCGCTGGCGCAATGCGTCCCCCTCGCCGGACAGGAAGTCGATGATCGCATCGGTCCACCGTGCGGCATCGCTTGCGGGCAGATAAAGCGGGATGTCTCCGGCATATTCGCGATAGACCGGCAGATCCGAGGCGATGACCGGCGTGCCCGCAGCAAGCGCCTCTGCCACGGGTAGCCCGAATCCCTCGACCACGCTGGGCATGAGCAGGGCCGTCGCGCCGTTCAACCAGGCCGCGAGAACCGCATCGCTGCAACCGCCCAGTTCAAGGACATGATCCCTCTCTGGATCGATCCGGTCGAGCCGCGCGATCGCCTCCTCGGCCTCCCAGCCGCGCTGCCCGATGATCACGAGCAACGGAGTCGCCGCACCAAACCGTGCAGCCAGATCGCGCCACACATCGAGCAGGAACGCGTGGTTCTTGCGCGCCTCGATCGTGCCGATAACTACGAACCATCGCCGGTCTGGCAGGGCCACCTGCTTCGCCACGCCGCCGGGCTCGACCCCCAACGGCGCGACCAGGACCGGGGGAAGCGGCCGCCCCGCATCTCTGGCGAAATCGGCGAAGTCCGATTGCGTCGCTGCGGAATTGGCGATTACACCGTCAGCCCAGCCAAGCACTGCGCGCATCCTTCGCCCGTGCCGCTCGGCCTCACCGGGTCGGCACAGGTGCGGATGGGTGATCGGGATGAGATCGTGAAGCAGCACGACCGGCTTCAATTCCGATCGGCGCAGCCACGGCCCCAGCCCCGGATTGTCGAGCCCGGTGTGGCCGAGGTTGAGGTAGATCAGCTCCGCCGGATCGCCGCGGCGGACGCCGATCATGACGCGGCCGAGGATGGCGAGCAACCGGGCACGAAAGCCCTGCGGCGCGGCGCCAAGCAAGAGGGCGAACAGCGCCGCGCTGTCAGCCCGGTTTAGCACTGCCCGCACATTGCCGTGCTGGACCATGGCCAGCGATTGCGGGGCAAAATGGGCAACGTATGCCAGGCAAACGCGGTCGATCCCGGTCGGACGGCGCCCCGTCCACAAACGCCAGATCAGCCGGCTGACATCAATGACAAAGCGACTGCGAACGGCTTCGGGCATCGCGGAATCCATGACGCGCGCGGTTCAGGCCCGCAAGCGTATTGCTTCCGCTTCGGCAAATTCGATCGGCGGCTGGGCAAGCACGGCGATATCATCGCCGAGCAGGCGCTCGACGCTGTTGCGAACGAGCGTTTCAAGCCCCGCTTCGCTGGCAACGCCGCCATGAACCAGGCACTTGGCATGAAGAATTTGCTTGAACGCAGAATAGAGTGCGCGGTCGGGCATCTCGGGCGCGGTCCAGAAGGCGTCGAGCCCGCCCTGGTGGGTGACGCCCGGAACGTCATAGACCGCGTCACCCAGTACCACCACCGGAAGCCCCGCCTCCAGCGCCAGCGTGCCCGAGGTGGAGTTGACGCAAACCATGCCCAGCGCCGATTCGGCCAGCAGGCCGATGTCGCCGCCGTCGATGTGAAAAACCCGATCAGCAATGCCCAACCGACGCGTGGCGCGATCGATCGTCCGTTTCCAGTTGCGCAGCCCGCTATCGAGGGGGTGCTCCTTGATCAGAAGCAGCGCGTCCGGGTCGGACGCTTGCGCGAAGCTTTCCAGGACATATTCAACCGCCACATCCATCGCGCCAAAGGGCGAATGAGCCCGGATCTGATAGTCGCCCGTCAATTGCAGCGGGAACAGGAAGTAAGGTCGCCGCGCGATCCGCCGAAGGGTTGCGTCCGCCTCGCGCTCGCGGCGGCGCGCCCGCGCCAGCTTGAGCAGCCAACCGACCCCTTCGACCACGATGCGACTTTGCCGGTGCGTGCGATAGAACGGAAACCGCAAGATTCCCGTCACGACGTGATGATAGTGCCAGTAGCTCTCTCGCGCACGGCGACCCTGGTCCGCGGGAACCGGATCCTGCTGCGGAACCGGAGGAAGCCGTTGGGCAAGCGCCATGATGGCGGCAGGATCGCGCTCAAGCGGCGAATGACCGTTCACCCCGTCGCGCTCAAGCGTCATCCAGTGCGGGCGGATGTAGCCTTCCTCAAAAACATGAATGTGGATGCCGCGCAACTGGGCCATGCGCAGCGCAACCTGGTGCATGGGCCGACAATCGCCGTAGAGAACGAGGTCGGTGATCGCGTGGCGGCGGACGAAGCGATCGAAGAACATCGGCCACTGACCCATCGTCCCACGATAGTCCATGCCTTCGCCCGGCCAGTCGTGGCTGTCGCCACCGCACAGGCTGATCCGTCGCACCGTATGGCCGCGTTCGCGCAGCGCGGCGGCCAGTTGAAAGAAGAACGGTCCGGGCGGTCCCTGCAGGAACAGGAATTCGCGAACCGGCAGCCGCCGAACCGTCATCGCAATCCTCCTGCCATCCGGCGCCAGGCCTGCTGCACTCGTCCTTGCCATATGCGCGCCTTGATCAAGGGAGTGTTCACGTCGATCCGATTTTCTTCAAGGCGCCCGATCAGAACCTCGGCCGTGCAGGGCAGGCCGGTAACCGGGTCAACATAGCGAGGATAAAGCAAAAGCGTCGCCGCGACCAGTTCGTCCAGCGTCCTTCGGCGTCCA
>JAFEEP010000198.1 GCA_018241045.1 Pseudomonadota bacterium
AAGCTCACCGAAGCCGAGATGCACCCCCGCGGACGACTGCTGGCACTGGCCCGGCAGCGCAAGGTCAGCTTGGCCGAATTGTCCGAACTGATCGGGCGCAACACCACCTATCTGCAGCAGTTCGTCGGGCGGGGCAGCCCGCGCAAGCTGGAGGAAACCGACCGGCGCACGCTCGCCCGGTTCTTCGGCGTGGAGGAAGCGGAACTGGGCGCGCCCGGGGATTTTTCCTCACCATCGGCCAAGGCGCCGCGCGGCGACTGGGTTGATGTGCCGCGCCTTGCGCTGGGTGCATCGGCCGGGCCGGGGGCACTGGCGGGGGAGGAGGCGGCGATCGGCGCCTTCCGCTTCTCCAGGCGCTGGCTGCGCGAACACGGGCTCGACCCCGCGCAGCTTTCGGCGATCCGGGTCGAGGGCGATTCGATGGAAGGCACGCTGCGCGACGGCGACGAGATCCTGGTCGACCGCACCCCGCGCGGGCTTCGCGATGGCATCCACGTCGTCCGCGCGGGCGATGCGCTGCTGGTCAAGCGGCTAGACACCGCCCAGCCGGGCAAGGTCGTGCTTGTCAGCGACAACCCCGCTTACCGGCCGATCGAACTCGCGCCTGACGAGGTGCAGGTGATCGGCCGGGTGGTGTGGAAAAGCGGGCGGTTGTAGGCTGCGCCATGATGATCACGGAGATCGAGGATTTCTTCACCAAAGGCTGCGGGCGGTGCGAGCGGTTCGACACGCCGGATTGCGTGACCCGTCAGTGGGTTGAGGGGCTGGCCGCGCTACGCAAGATTTGCCTCGGGGCGGGACTGGTCGAGACGGTCAAGTGGGGGCACCCCTGCTATATGCACGCGGGCCGCAACATTGCGCTGATCGGGGCGCTGCGGGGCGATTTCCGGCTGAACTTCTTCAACGCGGCCTTGCTCACGGACCCCGAAGGCGTGCTCGAGCGGCAAGGCCCCAATACGCAGCACCCGGATTCGATCCGCTTTACCGATAACGCCCAGCCCGAACGAATGGCCGCCACCCTGCGCGCCTATCTGGAGGAGGCGAAGGGCTATGCCGAAGCGGGGATCAGGCCGGCCAAGAAACCGGCCGATTTCGAATTGCCCGACGAACTGGTCGAAGCGCTCGACTGCGATATCGAACTGGCCGAGGCGTTCCACGCGCTGACCCCGGGCCGACAACGCAGTTATGTGATCGCCCTTGCGTCGGCCAAAGCCAGCGCGACCCGCGCGGCGCGGATCGCCAGGTTTCGCGACCGGATACTTGCAGGCAAGGGCGCGAATGAGCGGTGAGGCGGCGCGGACAGATTTCGTCGGTGCGGGGAGCGTCCGAAATGCGCTGTTCGTCGGCAGAACCAGAAAGACAACATTGCGGACGTTTCACAAGATATGAAAACAGGTTAATGAGCGGAAATGAAGAGGATTTCAGCAGCCACCGCGCTCGAAGTTTTGTCGGTGTTTTCGTTCCTCGGGCTTTCAGTAGGCTATGCACGCATCGGGATGGGACTGCATACCCCTGGCTGGGTCATGGCGTTGTGTTTCCTCCTGATGTTTGTAAATGCCAGTTACGGATTGATCAGGCGTTGGCGGTCGTAGAGTGCTGCCAATGGGCTTGATGTCGGATGACCCCGACAACGAAGTCGCCAAGAGTGCGGTTCATTCGCTCTGAAAGCAGCCCGCTCGGCAGGGGATATTGTTGCACCGCATTTCCTACTGCACCGTCGCTTGGTGACCTCGCGCGCCCCGCCTCAGTTCGCCAGGGATCAGCCATGTCCTCGCCGTCATTCTCGCTTTGCCCTGCACCGAGATACCGCTCGGGACGGCTGGTGCAGCGGTGCGCGGCAATTCGAGGTGACGGGAGCGAATTTTTGCTCGCATGAACCCTGTGAACTTCGTGTGAGCTTATTCACGCTTCGCCCCGCCAAGCTGAACGATCACCCTCTTGCCCAACGGGCCAAGCCACGCCACATCACCAGCCATGACCGAACAAACCGAACCCCCGCTGCGCGTCGGGATCATTCCCGTGACCCCGCTTGAGCAGAATTGCTCGCTGATCTGGTGCACCAGAACGATGAAGGGTGCGCTGGTCGATCCGGGCGGCGATCTCGACAAGCTCAAGGCGGCGGTCGCCAGGACCGGGGTGACAATCGAGAAGCTGCTGCTCACCCACGGTCACCTCGACCATTGCGGGCAGGCGGGGATGCTGGCGAAGGAGCTGGGCGTGCCGATCGAGGGACCGCACGAGGACGATCGCTTCTGGATCGCCCAGCTTGACGACGACGGCAAGCGCTGGGGGATGCACGCCGAGACGTTCGAGCCGGATCGCTGGCTCAAGGACGGGGACACCGTCACCGTCGGCGAGAGCACGCTGCAGGTGATCCACTGCCCCGGGCACACGCCGGGCCATGTGGTGTTCTACACGCCGGAGGGGCACCTGGCGATGGTGGGCGACGTGCTGTTTTCAGGCTCGATCGGGCGCACCGATTTCCCGCGCGGCAACCATCAGCAACTGATCGATTCGATCACGCAGAAGCTGTGGCCGCTGGGCAATGACGTGACCTTCATTCCCGGCCATGGGCCAACCAGCACCTTTGGCCGGGAACGTCAGGTCAATTCGTTCGTCAGCGACTATGCGCTGAGCTGAGCGGTCACAGGCGGCCGGTCGCCACCAGAACGCCGGCGATCGCCAGGCCAAGCTGGGTCAGCATGGTGATCATCACGCCGATCGAGCGGCCCCTGGCCAGAGCCGTGCCGTCCATGCCCAGGCCATGCGCTACCCGGCCCAGCATGTAGATCGCGCCGACGATCGGCAGCCACGCGCCGCCCTTGCCCGCCAGTTCGATGCCCGCGATCAGGAACAGCACCCAGGGCGTATTCTCGACGAAGTTGAGC
>JAFEEP010000199.1 GCA_018241045.1 Pseudomonadota bacterium
CCGGATCGACCCGCGCGCCGAAGTGCCGCCACAGTGGCGGCCCATCATCGCGCAGTTCGAGCACAAGGCTCGCCTCGGCGCTGTGCAGGCAGGCAAGCGAAGCGGTCATCGCGATCAGGCCTGCGCCTCGCGCAGGGTCGAGGCGCGGCCCTCGCTGACGGTCAGCACCGCTCCTGCCGCCACGAACATGCACACCCCGCTGAGCGTCAGGACATGGCGCGGATCATGGCCCAGCACCTTGTCATAGACCCCCAGCCCGAAGTGGACGAACCCCAGGTCGACCCCGCTCATCACGAAGGCGAACAGCAGCATGGGGATCACGATCATCATGTTGAAGATGCCCATGTAAACCCCGGTGCGCTGCGGCGGGATCGAGTTGGACAGGATGGTATAGGGGTTGCCCATGATCGACCCCCAGGCCAGCCCGGTGCCGACCGCGGCGGCGAACAGCATCGGCTTGGCGCTGACGTGCGGCAGAGCGAGGAAGGTCAGCCCGCCCGCCATCAGGCACGCGGCATGGACCGGCCCCGCCCCCCAGCGTTTGGCGAAGGGCACCATCAGGAAAGCGCCGAGGAAAGCGACGAGATTGTAGAACGCGGCCATTTCGCCGTTGGTCAGCACCGCCGAATGGAACGCCGAGCTGGTCGCGTCGTGCGTTCCGTAAACCGAACGCCCGATCGAATAGATCACATATTGCCAGTAACCCGACATGGCGAACCACTGGAACAGCATCATCACCCCCAGCTTGCGCATCGGCACCGGCATCTCGCGGATCGCGTCGGCAACTTCGCCCAGGGTCGCCCCCACGCCCGTTGGCTGGGCCTCGATATGGGCCTTCTCTTCTGCGGTCAGCGGCAATTCGGGAACGCGCAACACCGACCACACGATCGTCACCAGTGACAGCGCCGCTCCGGTCCAGAATACGAAACGCACCGTATAAGGGATGTTGTGCTCGTCGACCCAGTCCTGGTTCATCCCCAGCCAGACCAGCACCGAAGGCGTGATGAAGGCGAGGCACTGGGCCAGCCCGGTAAAGGCGCTCTGGGTCAGGAAGCCGAGTTGACGCTGATCGGGGTTGAGCCGGTCCGAAACATAGGCGCGATAGGGTTCCATCGTGGTGTTGTTGCCGGCATCGAGAATCCACAGCACCGACACCGCCATCATGATCGAGGCCGACAGCGGCATGACCAGCAGGCCTAGGCTGCACAGGATCGCGCCGATCAGGAAATAGGGCGTGCGCCGCCCCAACCTGCTCTGGGTGCGATCGCTCATCGCGCCGATGATCGGCTGGATGAGCAATCCGGTGATCGGCCCGGCAAGCTGGAGGATCGGCAACTGCGATTCGTCAGCGCCAAGGTAGGAATAGATCGGGCTCATGTTGCCTTGCTGCAGTCCGAAGCTGAACTGCAGGCCAAGGAAGCCCAGATTCATCTCCAGAATGCGCGCCAGCGGCAGGTGCGGACGATGTGCCGACATTTCCATCTCCCGGATCCCTTCCCCGGGATCCGCGCATCTATTCCCACAATGCGAAGGCAATGACAACAATCGATTGCAACAATTTTTCGCCCGCGCGGGAATCCCCGGCGGATGGATTACGCGGCATCGACAATTGCGTCTGGGCTTCAGTCCAGCAAGTCGAGCGTGGCGAGGCGTTGCATCCGCGCAGTCTCCGCCAGGATCGTGTCGCGCGGCGTGTCCGGTTCGGCGTGAAGCAGCTCGATCGCCATATAGCCGAACTCGACCAGCATTCGCACCCGCAGCCACACCCGTTCGCGCGGCACGCCGGGCAGGTGCGCGGCAAAGGCATCGGTCAGAAGATCGGTGACGTAGCGGTGCGATTCGATGCGGACGTGCTCCAGTCGCGGGCTGGAATGGAGCGCGCGTTCAACCCAAACTCCGCCGGGATCAGCCTCGGTGATCTCGGCGGTTTCGCGCAGCAGCTCCTCGGTATTGGCGGCATAGGCGGCGATCCCGGCCGCAGCGTGGCGCTCGATCCAGCGAACCAGGGCCGCGTTCTGGCGGTCCATCAGCCGCTCGCCCAAGGCGACAATCACCTCGAACTTGTCAGCGAAGTAGTAGTAGAGCGCGGGCGGCGTAACCCCTGCCCGCTCACAGATGAGGTTGGTCGAGATGCGCTCCATCCCGACCTCGGCGAGCAGCAGCCCGGCGGCGTCGAGCAGGCGGTCGCGAGTCGATTGCCGCGCCCGCTTTGCCGATTTCGTTTGCGCCGTCATGCCCGCCAATCCGTGTCCATTCCGTCCGCCTAGCACATCGCGCCAGAGCTGTCCCGATTGCCGGTTGCCATTTATAGTCATTACTATATTATAGCAATGACTACAACAAAATCAGGGATGGGAAGATGCGAAAATTCAGGGATATGCTGCGAATCGGTGGTGCGACTCTGGCAATTGCCACGGTGATGAGTCCGGGCATGGCGTTGGCGCAGGATCAGGTTGCGGCAACCGGTGCGGACACGGCGGGCGGGGAGATCGTGGTAACCGCGCAGCGTCGCGAACAGAACCTGCAGGACGTCCCGGTGGCGGTCACCGCGCTCACCGGATCCAAAATCGCCGACCTTGGCATCCGCTCCAGCGCGGACATCGCGGGCGTGGTCCCCAACCTCGAGATCGGCCTGCCCGGCGGTGAGGGCAACCAGCCACTGATCTACATCCGCGGGGTCGGTCTGGCCGATACCAATTCGAACAATGCCGGCCCCAATGGGGTCTATGTTGACGAGGTCTATGTCAGTTCGCCCGGCGCGCAGACCTTCCAGTTGTTCGACCTTGAACGGGTCGAGGTGCTGAAGGGCCCGCAGGGCACGCTCTATGGCCGCAACGCCACGGGCGGCGCGATCAACTTCATCACCGCCAAGCCGAGCAAGGACTTCGAAGGCTCGGCCTCAATCTCCTATGGCTCCTACAACACCGTCCACGGCGAGGCGGCGGTGGGTGGCCCGCTGTCGGACTCGGTCCGCTTCCGCCTCGCGGGAACCGGCACGACCTCGGATGGCTATGTCCACAACCTGCTGACCGGGCGGCGCGAGAACGGCCAGGGTAGCTTTGCCCTGCGCGGCCAGCTTGCCGTCGATGTGACCGACAACTTCGACGCGCTGGTCAATGCCCACGGTGGCAAGGTCAACGTCCGCGCGCCGCAATACCGTAGCCTCGGCCTGCTCGATCCGGCGACCGGTTTCACCACGCCTTGCGCGCCCGATGCAATCATGGCCAACCAGTGCGGCAACGCGCTGGGCTATGTCAGCCCGCCAGGCTTCTACGACGGTGCCTATGATCGCAGCCAGAAACTCAATGTCGAGAACCTGGGCACCTCGCTGCGCCTCAACTGGCGGTTGGGCGGCATCACGCTGACCTCGATCACCGCCTACGATTACAACAACAAGCTTCACCGCGAGGATACCGACGCCAGCCCGCTGGCGATCCTGGCGATCGACTACGGGGTACGGTCGGACACGGTCACGCAGGAACTGCGGTTGTCCGGGGCGAGCGACAAGGTCAACTGGGTGGTCGGCGGCTACTATCTCAACGAAGTTCTCAAGCAGAACCAGACCGGCGACCTGTTTCGCGAGCTGCGCGGTCTGACACCGGGCGGCGGCGCCGATACGACCGGGGCCACCACCGGCGGCGCGCCGGTGCTGTTCGCCCGCACGCTCAACCGCCAGACCACCGAGGCAGCGGCGCTGTTCGGGCAGATCGAATACCAGCTTGCGCCATCGCTTCGCGCCACCCTTGGCGGGCGCTACAATTACGAACGCAAGCACTTCCTTGCCGCAGCCCAGCTTGAGGACGCGATTATCGACGGAACGCCGGTGCCCGGCGGCATTGCCCCGCTCTACGCCTTCGACAACCGCAAGTCGTTCGAGAACGTCTCGTTCAAGGCCGGGCTCGACTATGATGTGGCGCAGGATGTGATGGCCTATGCCAGTGTCTCGACCGGGTTCAAGAGCGGCGGCTTCAACGGCGGCTTTCTCAGCTTCGACCCGGCACAGGCCGCGGTCCAGGCGCAGCCCTTCGGCGAGGAAACGCTGACCGCCTATGAAGTGGGCCTCAAATCGCGGCTGTTCGACCGCCACCTGCGCTTCAACGCAGCGGCGTTCCTCTATGACTACAAGGACCTGCAGCTCTATACCCTGATCAACACCGGCGCGATCCCGCTGACGCTGCTCGACAATGCAGCAAATGCGCGGATCTATGGCGCGGAGTTCGAGATGGTGGCGCGGCCGGTCGAACGCCTCGACGTCACGCTGAACCTCGGGCTGCTGCATACCGAGATCAAGAACTTCATCAGCGCCGGGACCAACTATTCGGGCAACCGGCTTGCGCTCTCACCCACGGTCTCGTTCAGCGGCCAGGTCAGTTACGAGGTCCCGCTGTCCTCCGCACTCACGCTGGCCTTCCAGCCGGCGTTTTCCTATCGCAGCAGCCAGTTCTTCTCTGCTGACAACAACCCGCTGTTGCAGCAGCAGGGCTATTGGCTGTTCGACGGGCGCATCGCGCTGAAGGGCGGCGCGGGACGCTGGGAGGTCGCCGCATTCGGACACAACATCACCGCGAAGAAGTACATCAACTACGCGGTCGATCTTTCTGACTTCGGGACGATCGAGCAGTTCCGCGGCGAGCCGCAGACCTTCGGCATCGAATTCCGGGTCAAATACTGATGCGCAGCGTTGTTCTTCTCGGCGCGGCGGCGCTGCTGGCGGGATGCCACGCCGAGCCGCCGCCAAAGCCGCTGACGCCGCAACAGAGTGCCGCGCTCAAACCCGCCAATGCGAAACTGGCGGGCCTCTATGAACAGGCGTGCAAATCGTGCCACACCGTGGCCGATACCGGCGCGCCGCTGACCGGAGACCGCACCAAGTGGGATCCGCGCTGGGCCAAGGGCGAGGAGGCGCTTCTGAACAGTGCGGTCCAGGGGTTCAGGGGGATGCCGGCAGGCGGACAATGCTTTGCCTGCACGCCGGACGACTATCGCGGGCTGATCCGCTTCATGGCCGGGAGAGACAAATGAGCAAGCTGTCACGCCGCGCGGTGGTGGTTGGCGGAACGGCGTTGGGCGCCGGAGCGATCGCCGCCGGGGGCCTCGCTACGCGCAACGTGCTGCGCAATCGGGAACCGCCGGCGATCGCCGCACAGGACGGCCAGGGCCACCTGTTGTGGAGCAACTGGTCGGGTAGCGCCCATTCCTACCCCGCCGCCCGCGCCGCGCCGCAGAGCGAGGAGGAACTGCTCTCGATCCTCACCCGCTCGCCCGCGCCGGTGCGCGCGGTGGGATCGGGGCACAGCTTCACCTCACTTGTCCCGACCGAGGGCACGCTTCTGACGCTCGACCGCATGGCCGGTGTGGTCAGCCACGATCCCGTGACCAACCGGGCGACGGTGCGCGCCGGAACCCGGCTGGTCGATCTTGGCCCGGCGCTGGCGGCCATCGGGCAAGAGATGATCAACCTGCCCGATATCAACAAGCAGTCTGTCGCGGGGGCTATCGCCACCGGAACCCACGGCACCGGGCGCGGCATCCAGGCGATCCACGGCAGCGTGGTGGCTATGCGAATCGCGACGCCCGGCGGCGAGGTGATCGATTGCGATGCCGGCAACCGCCCCGAAGTATACAACGCCGCGCGGGTCGGTCTTGGCGCCTTTGGCGTGGTCACCCAGGTCACCTTGCAGAACCAGCCGCTCCACCGCGTCGCCAAGCGGGTGGAGGTGCGCCCGACCGGTGAAGTGACCGAGGCCTGGCCAGAACTGCGCGCGCAGCACCGCAACGTCGAATTCTATGTCCTGCCCTTCACCGGCTATTCGGCGGTGATCACCACCGATGTCACCGACAAGCCAGTCAAGCCGCGCGGGCCCGATGCCGATGTCGATACGCTGATGGGCCTGAAGAAACTGCGCGACTGGTTCGAGTTCGCGCCCGGGCTGCGGCGCAAGCTCGCTGGCGAGGAGATGGCCAAGATCCCACCCGAGGAGATGGTCGACGAGGGCTGGAAGTTGCTTTCGAACGAGCGTCCGGTGCGTTTCAACGAGACGGAATACCACCTGCCGATCGAAAACCAGGTCGCCGCGCTGCGCGAGGTGATCGCCGCGATCGAGACGCACCGCAAGGACGTGTTCTTCCCGATCGAGGTCCGGGTGATCGCCGCGGACGATGCCTGGCTTTCCCCCTTCTATGGGCGCGAAAGCGGCTCGATCGCGGTCCACGCCTATTACAAGGAGGACTACCAGTTCTTCTTCACCCTGATCGAGCCGATCTTCCGCCGCCACGGCGGGCGTCCGCACTGGGGCAAGCTCAACACTCTCAAGGCGCGCGACTTCGCCCAGATCTACCCTCGCTGGAAGGAAGCGGGTGAGGTCCGCCGCGCGCTTGACCCGCAGGGGCGACTGCTCAATCCTTATCTCAAGGGGATATTCCTCGATGGCTGACGGTGAACGCAAGACAAGCTGGAGCCGCCGCGCCGCGCTGTTCGGCGGGGGCGGGTTGCTGGTGGCAGGTGCGGGGTTGCTCGCCGCGCGCAAGAGTGATCACGGCGGGCGTCACGATGCCTATTTCACCAGATTGAGCGCGGCCCTGGCGAAGGCGGGGATCGCTCATCCGGTGCTGGTGATCGACCGCACCCGGCTCGATCACAACATCGGCGCAGCCAAGGCGGCGCTGGCGCCTCATCGGCTACCGTTGCGGGTCGTGGTCAAATCACTGCCCGCGCCGGGGCTGATCGATCACGTTGCAGCAGGGATCGGCACCAATCGCTTCATGGTCTTCAACGGCGCGATGCTCACCGCCATGGCGGCACGGCGGGGCGCTGACCTACTGCTGGGCAAGCCGTTGCCCGCCGCGCAATATGCCGAACTGATCGACGCGGTTGGTGCGGAGGCCGCCGGGCGCATCCAGTGGCTGATCGACACCCCCGATCGCCTCAAGGAATACGCGGCGATCGCCGCCTCGCGGCAGACGCAACTGCGCACCAACATGGAAATCGACGTCGGCCTGCACCGTGGCGGCTTTGCCGATGCCGCCACGCTGGCCGCAGTGGTCGACCTGGCCAAGGGCCTGCCCGGTGTGACGGTCAGCGGACTGATGGGTTATGACGCCCATGTTCCCAAGATGAGCGATCCTGAAGCGGCCTATGCCAAATCCCAGAAGGTCTATGCCGAGGCGATCGCCGTGCTCAAGGACAAGCTGCGCGTCGATCCTGCCGCCCTCACGCTCAACGGCGGGGGCAGCCCGACCTACACCCGCCATGCGCGGGGCACCGTCGCCAACGAGGTTTCGACCGGATCGGCCTTCGTCAAGCCCGCCGACTTCGACCTTGACGGTCTGTCCCGCCACCAGCCCGCCAGTTTCGTCGCCACCCCGGTGATCAAGGCGGCGAAGAT
The DNA here is from genome assembly GCA_018241045.1 of Pseudomonadota bacterium. Taxonomy (GTDB): domain Bacteria; phylum Pseudomonadota; class Alphaproteobacteria; order Sphingomonadales; family Sphingomonadaceae; genus Novosphingobium. Next base: position 7,386 of record JAFEEP010000199.1, read on the forward strand.
GGAACTGCCGGGCAACGAATGGCTGACGGGACCATTAAGCTTCATGGACCCCAACGCGGCGCGGGCATTCTTCATCTATGGCGGCCACTGGCTCGCCACCCCGGTTTCGCCGCCGGGGTTGCAGTTCAGCAACCTCTATGGCCGCTCGAGCAACCAGGAGATGCTCACCGGTTCGGCCCGCGTTGACCTGAAGCCCGACGACTTCGTGTTCTTCCGCCCCAACCAGAGCGAGGCCGTGTTCCTGCAATTCGGCGATATCGTCCTGTTCGACGGCGAGAGCGTGGCCGGAACCTGGCCGACCCTGCCGATGTCGGCCTGAACTAAGCCCGCGTCGCGATCCATTGGCGGTAGTCGCGGGTGCTGCGTTTGGTGTGCAGTTGCGACAATACCAATGCCCAGATCGGTGAGACCTTGGGCGCGGTGCGGCGGCGGGTGCTGAGGCGAACCAGTTGATACCGCACCGCCGCCATATGCGCGATCGAGGCGACCGGCTTGTTCTTCCAGGTGATCGGCTTCAACGCCGGGGCGTCGTCCTTGCCCTGCTGCCACTTGCGCGGCAGATCGGGTTCGATCGCCAGCGCGGTGGCGATCCCGGCCATGGCCACACCGCTGTCGACAACCTGCTGTGCCACGGCGCGGCGGCGGATGCCGCCCGTCACCATCAGCGGCATTGGCGCGACCTCGGCAATGTCGCGGGCGAAATCGAGAAAATAGGCCTCGCGCGCCAGGGTCCGCTCGTCGCGAGAACTGCCCATCATCGCCGGGGCCTCGTAGCTACCGCCCGACAGTTCGACGAGGTCGACGCCCAGCGGCGCGAGCTTGGCAACCACCGCACGGGCATCCTCGGGCGAGAACCCGCCGCGCTGGAAATCGGCGGAGTTGAGCTTGACCGCCACCGCGAACCCGGGCGCCACCGCAGCGCGGATGCCGCGGGCAATGTCGACCAGCAGCCGCGCCCGGTTTTCCAGGCTGCCGCCCCACTGGTCGGTGCGCTGGTTCGACAGGGGCGAGAGGAACTGGCTGAGCAGGTAGCCGTGGGCGGCGTGGATCTCCACCCCGTCAAAGCCTGCCCGTTCGGCCAAAACCGCCGTGGTGACGAAACGCTGCGCAACCTCGGCGATCTCCGCCTCGCTCATCGCGCGAGGCATGGGGAACTGCTTCGACTGCGCGCCAAGGTCGAGCGCAATGGCCGAGGGGGCCAGCGTTTCCTGCCCCATTCCGGCGGGCATCTGCCGCCCCGGATGGTTGATCTGCATCCACACCTTGCCCCCGTCTGACCGGGCGACGTCGGCCCATTCGCGGAAGCGATCGAGGAAGCGATCATTCTCCAGCACCACCCCCGCTGGGCCGGTCATCGCCCGACCATCGACCATGACGTTGCCGGTGATGATCAGGCCGGTCCCACCCTGGGCCCAGGCGCGATAAAGATTGAGCAGATCGGCCGAGGGAGCATGATCGCCATCGGCCATATTCTCTTCCATCGCCGCCTTGGCAATGCGGTTGGGAATCGCCTGGCCGTTGGGCAAGACAAGCTGGGAAAACAGGGCCATCGCATATCTCCGGAATCGCTGAGTTGACCAATCCTAACCTTTAAGCTAAGTTTAAGGTCAAGCAGAAAATGCGAGGGTCCGAAAAATGAAGATCGGCGAACTGGCGAAGCGCAGCGGACAGAGCCAATCGCGCATCCGTTTCTACGAGAAGGTCGGCCTGCTCCGCCTGGTTGATCGCCGCGCGAACGGCTATCGCAGCTACCCGCCCGAGGCGCTGGTGGTGCTCAACCTGATCGACACCGCGCAGCACGCCGGGTTCAGCCTCGACGAGATCCGCCGCATGGTCCCCTCCGACCTCGACACCTGGCAGCACGACGGCCTGCTCGACGCGCTGCGCGCCAAGGTGGCGGAGATCGACGCTCTCGAGGCAAAGCTGGCGCGCAGCAAGGCGCAGATCGTTGCGCTTCTGGCCGAGATCGAGGCCAAGCCCGGCGACCTTGACTGCAAGGCCAACGCCCGCCGGGTCATGGCGCGGATGCTGGTCGAGACGGACGGATAGACTACCCGCCGTCGAACGGCGGTTCGGCGGCGGAATAGTCTTTCGCGCTCATCGCTGCGCCAATCGAAGAGCAGACGATCAGGGCGATCGCCGCCCATTGGGTGAGCGAAAGCCATTCGCCCAGCACCGCGAAACCCATCAGCGCACCGACCGCCGGTTCGGCGCTGAGCAGGGTGCCGAAAGTATTCGCGGGCAGGCGGCGCAGCGCGATCATTTCCAGCCCATAGGGGATCGCGCTGGAGACGATGCCCACGCCCACGCCGAGCGCGAGAATATGAGGCTGGAACAGCGCGCTGCCTGCCTGGGCGAGGCCGATCGGCGCCACCAGCACAGCGCCGACGATCGTTCCTCCGGCGGCCGCGGCAGGGCCATGTTCGGCCCCGGCGCGCTTGCCGAGCAGGATATAGCCGCCCCAGCACAATCCGGCGAACAGCGCCAGCGCAACGCCGCGCCAATCAAGGTTCGCCGCGCCTTCGCGCAGCGGCAGCAAGAGGCCAAGCCCGGCCACCGCGATCGCGATCCACAGGAAGTCGCTGCGCCGCCGCGAGGTGAACACCGCGACGCCTAGCGGGCCGATGAACTCGATGGCGATGGCGATCCCTAGCGGTATGGTTGCGAGGGCATGATAGAAGCTGAGGTTCATCGCCCCCAGCACCACGCCATAGCCCAAGATCGAGCGCCAACCGCTGCGCAGGTTGAGCCGCCACGGGCGCAGGATCGCGGCAAGGAACACTGCCCCGAACACCAATCGCAGCGCGGTCGTCCCAGACGGTCCGATCGCCGGGAAAAGCGACTTGGCCAGCGTCGCGCCGAAGGTCAGCGAGAGGAGCGAGAGTGATAGTGCGCCCAGCGCAGGCCAGTTACCCTGTCCCGACCGCCCACCGCGGGCTGGTGCAGCAATGGCAGTCATCGGTTCCTCCACCTCGGGTTGGGCTGGAGAATTAGCCTCGACCCGGCGATAAGTGCGATCGAAATTGACGACTTCGTGATAAATGTTATCGCAGCAGTCGAATGCGGCGATAAGGAGTGAAAGGGTGGACCAGTTCGACCTTGCCCTGCTGCGGCTAATGCAGATCGATTCGACCCGGCCGGTGGCGGAAATGGCCGCCCGGATCGGGCTGTCAGCGCCCGCCTGCTATCGCCGCATCCGGGCTCTGCGAGCTTCGGGTGCGATCCAGCGCGAGGTTGCGGTGATCCAGCCGCGCGTGCTCGGCTGGCCGCTGTCGATGATCGTCCTGCTCACCCTTGAACGCGAAGGCGCGCGCACCGTCGACGAGATGATGGTCGTGCTCGAACAGGTGCCCGAGGTGATCGAGGCGTGGAACGTCACCGGCGACCACGACATCGCGCTGCGCATGGTAGCCCGCGACATGGAGGATTTCGACGCCCTGGTCCGCGATCTCTTTGCCGCCGACGACCGGGTCCGGACCTTCAAGACGATGGTCATCATCCGCCAGGTCAAGGAACGCAGCCCGATCCCGATCGGCAAGGAGCGCGCATCCGGTCGGTGAGCGCGCCCGGCGCTCAACCGATGGCGCCCCAGCTTCGCCAAAGCATATAGAACGCAACCACCACGATCATCGACGCGAATAGCGTGTTCAGCGTGCCCTTGCTGGCCGACAGTCGCCGCGAAGCTGCGGTGCCGATGGCGGTTCCGGCTATCCCGCCACCGATGAAACTCCCCGCAACAGCCCAGTCGATCAGACCCGAAGCGGCGTAATTCGCTGCGGTGGTCAGCCCGAAAGCGCTGACGGCGACCAGCGAGGTGCCGATCGCGCGGTAGATCGGCATCGCGGTCGAGGCGATAAGGCCCGGCACGATCAGGAATCCGCCGCCGATCCCGAAGAACCCGGAGAGCGCCCCCGTTCCGAAGCCGAAGGTCGCGACGCGGGGAAAGTTGTCGCGATTGCAGACCACGCCCTCGACGCCTTCACGCCCGCGACCGCGGAACATCAGTCCCGCCACGATCAGCATCAGCAGCGCGAAGAGGAACAGCAACTTCTGTCCATCGAAGGCCTTGCCCAGGGTCGATCCGGCGAAGGCACCAACAACCCCGGCAAGGGCATAGGCACCGCCGCACCGCCAGTTGACGTTGTGCGCACGGGCATGATTGACCAGTCCGGCAAGCGCGTTGACCGCGACCGCCAACGCCGAGGTGCCGATCGCGGCGTGCGGATCGCGCACTCCGACCAGATAGACCATCAACGGCACCGCGAGGATCGAACCCCCTCC
>JAFEEP010000019.1 GCA_018241045.1 Pseudomonadota bacterium
CCAGGCGGCGCGGATCTTCGCCCGCCCGCTCGACCTGACGCGCCCGCCATGGGAGTTCACGGTGATCGAGGGGCTGGACAATATCCCCGGCATCGCCCCCGGCAGTTTCGCGATGGTCACCAAGGTCCACCACGCCGCGATCGACGGGATGAGCGGGATCGACCTGATGGAGGCGCTCCACACCCTTGATCCGAACACGCCGCCGCCCAACGAGCCCGATACCTGGCAGGGTGAGGAAGTCCCCAATTTCGCCACCCTGCTGGCGAAGTCGTGGATCAACGGGATTGCCAATCCGGGACGTCAGCTTGAAGCTGCGGCCAAGGCGATGCCTGGCCTGGCCAAGGCGATGAAAGGTCTGGCGACCAAGGATTTCGCGCTCCACGGCGATCTTGTCGCGCCGCGCACCCGGTTCAACACCGTGCTGTCCACCGCGCGCGTGGTCGAAGGGCGGAGCGTGCCGCTGGCCGAGATCAAGGCGATCCGCACACTGGTTCCCGGTGCCAAGGTCAACGATGTGTTCCTGACCGTGGTTGGCGGGGCGCTGCGCAGATACCTGGCCGCGCACAACGACCTGCCCGACAAGACGCTGACCGCAATGGCGCCGATCTCGGTCCGCTCGAAGGACGAAAAGGGCGACATGGGCAACCAGGTGGCGGCGATGATCGCCCCGCTTGGCACCCACATCGCCGATCCGGTGGAGCGGCTGGCCTATGTCCATTCGCAGACCACCAACAGCAAGGCGCTGACCGACGCGATCGGCGCGCGCAACATGACCGAGATGAGCAAGGTCAGCCCGGCCCTGTTCATGGCGCTGGGCGCGCAACTGTTCACCCGCCTCGGCCTGGCCAACCGCGTCGGCCCGCCCTTCACGACTGTCGTGACCAACGTGCCGGGGCCGCCGGTGCCGATCTATTCGTCGGGCGCGCGGCTTGAAAGCATGATGGGCCTCTTGTGCCTGACCGACGGCATGGCGCTGGGGCACACCGTGCAAAGCTATGTCGATGAGGCGACGATTACCTTCACCGCCTGTCGCAAGGTCATGCCCGACCCCGAGTTCTACGCGCAATGCATCGACGAGAGTTTCGCCGAATTGCGCGACGCGGCGCACCGCGCACCGCCCGCGACCAAGCCCGCGAGCCCCGCCCCGGCGGAAGTTGGGGCCAAGCCAAAATCGCCTGCGAAGCCGAAGGCTGCCCCCAAGCCCAAGGTGACGCCCAAGCCTGCGGCAAAGGCAGACAAACCCACTACAACCAAAACCAAAACTGCGGCGAAAAAGGGCGCCGCGAAGCCTGGAAAGGTCGCCAAGAAATGACAGCAACCACCGCCGCGCGCGAAGCGCTCGACATCGAAGCACGCCCGCCGCACCGCCTGCTCGCATTGGCCGAAGGGCGCGCGGTGTTCGAACTTGCCGCGTTCTATGCCAGCCGCCACCTCCTCGCGCTGTTGCCGCGCGGCGATGGCCACCCGGTGCTGGTCCTGCCCGGCTTCCTCGCCTCCGATACCTCGACCGCGCCGATGCGGCGACTGCTCAAGGATCTGGGCTATGACGCCTATGGCTGGGAACTGGGCCGCAACGTGCGAGTCGACCTGCAGCGGGTTCACGACATGGAGGACCTGCTGCTGTCGATCCACCGCAACACCGGGCGCAAGGTTTCGATCGTCGGGTGGAGTCTGGGTGGTGTGTTCGCCCGCGAACTGGCCAAGCTGCACCCCGACCTGGTTCGCCAGGTGATCTCGCTCGGCAGTCCGATCCACGACGATCGCCGCCACACCAACGCCTCGCGCCTGTTCGAATGGTTCAACGGCAGCGATCCCGAACCGACGCGTCACGGCCGCTTCACCGGGCTCAACGAAGCCCCACCAGTTCCCACCACCTCGATCCTCACCAGGACCGACGGCGTGGTCCACTGGCGCGGGTCTGTCCAGCATCCCGACGACGGCAACGAGCGTACCGAGAACATCGAGGTTCACGCCAGCCATTGCGGCCTGGGGGTCAACCCCAGCGTGATGGTCGCGCTTGCCGATCGCCTCGCCCAGTCCGAAGAGGAGTGGAAGCCCTTCGCCGCCAAGTGGCACCAGCGCTGGATGTTCCCGCGATCACGCCTGCACTGATGCGATGACCACGCGCCACCTGGTCGATCCGGAAATACTGCCGCTACTGGATTTCATGCCGGACATCTCGCTGTCGCGCGATCTGCTGCCGCAGATTCGCAAGGATACCGATGCCCGCTTCGCCTTTCTCGGCGAAACGCCGCTGCAGCCTGAGGTCAAGGTCATCGCCGGGCCGGACGGCCCGCTGGACGTCTATCTGTTCGATCCCGCACCGGGAACGAAGGATCGCCCCGCGCTGCTCCACATCCACGGCGGCGGCATGGTGATCGGCTCGGCCCGCTCGATGCAGCACGGGCCGAGCGGGGTGGCCAGCGCGCTCGGCATCCCGGTTGCCTCGATCGACTATCGCCTTGCCCCCGAACACCCCTTCCCCCTGCCCCAGCGCGATTGCCTGGCGGGACTCAACTGGCTGTTCGACACCGCGCCCGCGCTGGGGATCGACCCGCAGCGGATCGGCATCATCGGCGAAAGCGCAGGCGGAGGCCTTGCCGCCGCCGTGGCGCAGATGGCACGCGACCTTGGCGGGCCAAAGCTCGCCGCGCAGTTCCTGACCTATCCGATGCTCGATCACCGCACCGGCGGCGCCGATTGCCCGCATGACAATCCGGTGACCGGGGAGTTCGTGTGGACGCGGGATCTGAACCACTTCGGCTGGTCGGCGCTGCAAGGCGACTATGCGCTCGACGACGACCGGATCGGCTGGTTCTCGCCAAGCCGGGCGGCATCGTTGGCGGGGCTTCCCCCGGCATGGATCGCGACCGGCAGCCTCGACCTGTTCTTCGACGAGGACATCGATTATGCGCGGCGCCTCGTCGCGGCGGGCGTTCCGGTCGAACTGCACAGCTATCCCGGCGCGATCCACGGCTTCAACGCCATCGCTGACAGCGCATTGGCCAGGGCCTTCAACCGCGACCTGCTGGGCGCGATCGCGCGGATGCTGCGGATCGCGGGTTAGAAAAAGGGCCGCCTCCCCAGCGGGAAGCGGCCCCTTTCAACCCGGACAATCCCGATCAGGCGGCGTGGCCGTCGATCGAGACATTGCGGATCCGGCCATCGCCGTCGATCGCGCAGGAAAACTGGCCGTTGCTGTTGACCCGACCGCGCACCCGCCAACCGCTGCCGTCACGCTCTGCCCCGTCGACACTGTCGACCCGCGAGCGACCGCGGTTGATCTCGTCGATGCAGCGGTTGACCGCATCGTTCATGTCGCCGTTGTAGGCGGCGCCATAGCCATCGCGCCCGGGCGCATCGCGCGATTCGCCGCGATAGTCGTCACCGCGATAATCGCGATTGTCGGGATAGCGGCGATCATCCACACGGCGGTCCTTGTTTGCCTTGCTCGCCGCGCTGGCGATGGCCGCGATACCGCCGATGATCAGGATCCCGGCGAATATGTCTCCGGCGTCGACGCCGTCGTGATGATGGCCCCAGCCACCGCCCCAACCGCCGCCGCCCCAGCGACCGCCTCCCCATCCGCCCCAGGGATCCCGGGCCAGCGCGGGCGTTGCCACCAGAGACAGCGCCGCAGCCGATGCCAGCATCGCCGCGCCGCGGAATAGCCTGTTGTTCATATGCGCCACCCTCCTGCGCGCGCAAACCGGGCGAATCGCCGATCAAAGCACTACGCGAGCAATCCACACGGCTAGGCGGCCCAGGCTTGCTCTTGCCTGAACCGCCCGCCGCGTCCGCGCTGGCGGAATGTCAGAGGCCGCGGATGCCGCTGAAGTCGATGTCGGCCACCCGGCCACGCTCGAACTTGCACTTGAACGAACCCGCGTCATAGCCGCGCAGGCCATTGTTCCAGCCGCGATAGTCGCCGCCCCAGCCGCGACCATAGTAGCCGTCGCCCGAGCGCCAGCCGCGCCCCATCTGGTTCACCGCGATCCGGCCGCGCACCTCGAAGCCGTAGCGCGTGTCACGAACTTCGCGGATGTCGGTCACATCGGCGCGGCCATAGCTGTAGCGGCCGGCCGTCCGCTCGGCGGCATAGGCGCATTGCTCGACCGCCTGGCGCGGATTGCCGCCCCAGTAACTGCCGCGATTGTC
>JAFEEP010000001.1 GCA_018241045.1 Pseudomonadota bacterium
GGAAGCTGATGCCTTCGTGCTTCTTGGTGAAATCGGTCCGCACCAGACAGAAGCACCAGTCAGCCCACTGGGCCCCTGACGTCCAGATCTTCTGGCCGTTGACCAGGAAGCTGTCGCCTCGATCCACGGCCTTGGTCTGAAGGCTGGCCAGGTCCGACCCGGCCCCCGGTTCGGAGTAGCCCTGGCACCAGCGCAACTCGCCCCGCGCGATCGGGGGGATGTGCTGCGCCTTCTGGGCTTCGGTCCCGTATTCCAGCAGGGTCGGTCCGAACATCATGATGCCCATGCCAACGATGGGGTTCCAGGCTCCGATCGCGGCCATCTCCTGGCGCAGAATCTTCGCTTGCTCAGATGACAGACCGCCGCCGCCATAGGCCGCCGGCCAGGTCGGCACGCCCCAACCGCGATCGGCCATTCGCTCTTTCCAGAGCTTGTAGTCGCCCTCGACGGGGGCCGGAGATTCCAGCGCCGCCAGGTCGCTTCGGCCGATGAGGGACTGTGGGAAGTTCTGCTTCAGCCAGTCCCGAACCTCGAGGCGGAACGCTTCCAAATCGGTAGTGACGCCGTCAGCCATACTATCCTCGCCCGTCGCACAGCACTTCCGACCCGCACGAACGGCGCCGGACATGCAGACATGTTCGACCTGAGCGCTTGGCTCGACATGCCGGAGCAGCCCTCAGTTACGTTGAGGTGATGGTATCAAACCCAATCGTAAAATCAATTGGCGGGACCCGTCCCCTCCCTGATGCGTCTATTCGCATCGGGCGTCGCCCGCCTCTTACCCTCCGAAGTCGTGTACCGGCTGACGCCGCCCGAACCTACGTCGCCAGCAAACCTAGGCGCAGGACGTCGGTCGTCTCGGCTGCGACCAAGGCGAAGTCCTCTGACTGCTGCTTGGCGAAGTCCTTCCAGAGCCAAGCAGATCCGCCGGGCATCACTTGCTTGAGAAGCTCAAGATCGACATCGCGCATTGATCCTTCGAACTTCGCCGCGCGAAACAGCTCCGTGTACTGTTCGTTGCGCGCCTGCAGGCGTTGGGCCGCCCGCACCTGCTCGATCTCCGGCAGCGCACCGATGGCGCTACCATAGCGAAGCGGCTGCAACTCCTTATGTTGCTGCGCCATGGCGTTGGCGCGGAGCAGAGCGACGATGTGGTCCATCGCTGTGGAGCCCTGCATCAGGGCTTGGCCCATGATGTAGTCGTAGATTTTTTCTGCCCGAGCAAAGCACGCGCCCACCAGGGTCTGCTTGTCGCCGACGTAGCGATACAAGCGCGCCTTTGTCGTCCCCAGCGTCGCGGCGATCTCATCTAGCGAGGTGGCGTCGACCCCGCGGCACGTGAACATGCGCGAAGCCATGACGAGTATGGTCTCACGCTTGACCTGGGCGATGACATCTTGATCAAAGCCATCGCTTGCCCGCACCAGGAGCGGTGACAGATCTATCGGGTCTAAGCAGGAGGCAGGCTCCCGCTGCGCGGCCCAGCCGACCGCGAGCAGATCGTTCAGCGCAACTACGACCCGGCGCCGATCACCGTCTGACTTCGCCGTCCAGCCCCCTGGCAGCGGAACCCAGTGGATAAGGCTGATGACTGTGCGCGCCACGGTCGGCGCATGGCAGGGCCTAAGTTCACCTGATTGGGCGCCGTCCTCCAGAAGGCGCGACAACCTCGCGACCACGTCGTCATAGATGCGGAGGATGGCGGCATGGTGAGCAGGCTGCAGCAGCCCGTACTCGTTTAGCGCCGCCATTTGCGGGTGGTCTGGGTCCAGACAGCGCGTAACGAAACCCTGCAGCACCTCCAGCGCAGAGCCGCCCCCCTCCGTCGCCTCCACCAGATGGCCCGCTAGGATCTCACAGGACCGCCGGTACACCTGGAAGATGAGATCCTCAATGTCTCTGAAGTAGTAGTAGAGCGCATTGCGCGTTACCCCGAGGACATTCGCCAAGTCTTGCAATGTCGTCTGGGAAACGCCGTTGGCGTTGAGAAGGCGGGAAGCCTCGTCGAGCACTTCTTCGCGCCGGGCCTTAACATTCGGCTGGCGCCGCGCGGAAGAGGATTGGTCTGGCATGCCCAGGCGATGACACTTCATTCTGACGTCGGCGCAGGAACGCGCTAGCTAGTTCCGAACCTAGCCAATTTTCGCCCACCGTGGCTAGCGGCGCAAAGCCGGCAACCCAAAGCCGATCGGATGAGGCGCCTAAATCGATCGAACAATCCCCAAACAAATCGGCGGGAATAGGGATTTTACGAATCCGTATTGGCACGATACGGTTTCGGATGCGACCAGCACGAACTCGACCAGAGATGGTCGGCTGCGACAGTTCGAGCGAGGCTTCTGCATTGGCGAGGATGCGACAATGAGCGATGCACCGGACACCAAGTTGGCCGCCTTTCGAGCCGAGGCAAGGGCCTGGCTGGAGGCGAACTTCCCGAGCTCGCTAAAAGGGCGCGGCAATGTCGGCGGCGAGGCCCCGGTTACCTGGGAGGGAGACGCCGCGCTTTGGAAGCAGCGGATGGCCGATCGCGGTTGGGGCGTGCCCACCTGGCCGGCGGCCTATGGCGGCGGCGGTCTGTCGTTCAAGGAAGCGCAGGTTCTGCGTGACGAAATGGCTGCGATCGGCGCCTGGAACCCCATCGGCGGCATGGGGGTGATGATGTTCGGACCAACCCTGCTGGAATACGGGACTGAGGCCCAGAAGACGCAGCATATCCCCCCAATCGCGCGGGGCGAGTTGCGCTGGTGCCAGGGCTACTCCGAACCGGGGGCCGGGTCGGACCTGGCCAGCCTTCAGACCAAGGCCGAGGATCGAGGCGACAGCTTCCTGGTCAACGGCCAGAAGATCTGGACGTCAGGGGCCCAGTGGGCTGACTGGTGCTTCTGTCTGGTGCGGACCGATTTCACCAAGAAGCACGAAGGCATCAGCTTCC
>JAFEEP010000200.1 GCA_018241045.1 Pseudomonadota bacterium
CACCCCCAAGGTCACCGATGCCGCGACGCTGGTGGTCCAGTCGCCCTTTACCAGCCCCGGGCAACGCTGCACCGCAGCGCGGCGCCTGATCGTCAAGGCGTCGATGTACGACAGCCTGGTGGGCGAGGTGAAGCGCCTGGCCGACCGGATCATCGTCGGCGCGCCGTTCGACGAACCCTCGCCCTTCATGGGCCCGGTGATCGACAATGCTTCGGCTGACGGCCTGACCGAGAGCTTCCTCTATCTGCTCAGCCACGGCGGCAAGGCGATCAAGCACCTTGTCCGCCCACGCGATGACCTGCCGTTCCTGTCCCCCGCGATCATCGACGTCACCGGGGTCAAGGACCGCCCCGACGTCGAGCTGTTCGGGCCGATGCTCCAGGTCGTCCAGGTCAACGATTTCGACGAGGCGATTGCCGAGGCGAACAACACCCGCTTCGGCCTTTCCGCATCGCTGATCGGTGGCGAGCCAGCCGAATACAACCGCTTCTGGGCCAATATCCGCGCCGGGGTGATCAATTGGAACCGGCCGACCAATGGCGCAAGTTCGGCAGCACCCTTCGGCGGCGTCGGGCTTTCGGGCAATCATCGTCCCAGTGCCTATTACGCGGCCGACTATTGCGCCTATCCAGTCGCCTCGACCGAGATGGACCAGCCGCGCGCGATGATCGGCGTAGGGCTGCGCGAAGGCTGATTTCGCTTCAGATTCCGCTGGTAGCCAGCACTACTTCGGTCATTCTGTCATCACGGGCGCGCGCCGCGATGGCATAGGACGTGGCGCCCTTGCCCCCCCCTTGCAGGATCATGTCGTCACCCTCGCCGGTCAGCCGCGCCGCGAATCCCGCGGCCTTGCTCCGAGCGGCATAGAAGGCGACGACGTCGTCCACGGCGACGGGGGTGACGAAACCGACCACGCGCAGGCGGCAACCGCCGACGTCGCTCCCCGCCGATTGCCCCACATGACCGCGCGGATAGATTTCGAACGGCGCGGAAAGCCGCGCTGCCCACAAGGCGGTATAGTCCATGCGTTCGGCGCAGGCGGCACTTCCCACGCCCAGCGCACGGGCGATCGCCGGGGCAGTAACCGCCTTGTCGAGCCGTGATGTCTTGACGCTTTCGGCCGGTGTCGGCGCCGCCGGGATCGTTCCGCCGACCAGTTGTCGCGCCGCCGCCGTGGCCGCGTCGATCTCGTCCTTGGTGCGCTTGTTCGGAGGGATCTCCGCGCTCGCCGGACCGCCGCCTGTCAGCGCCGCACCACCCTGGTTCTGCGTCGCGAGGTCGGGATCGGCGAGCAGCGGATCGCTGAGCGCAGCTGCGGCAACGGGATCGCGCTCGGCATTGCCCTGATCGCCGTCATCGCCATTCGCACAGGCGGTAAGGACCAGACAGGAAAGAATGAGCACGCGCCGCATGATGCCGCCATACGCCCGCAAGGTTTGCACCACGTAAAGAAACGCCCCCGGCCATCAAGCCGGGGGCGTTTCCCGCAGCGCACCCAGGTGCGACCGGCGGCTGCGTCTCGGCCGGGTCACGCGGACGGCTGGTATTCCAGCCGCACAACGCGGGATGGCCTGTCGTGCCATCGGACCCGAAACCGGTGTTGCCCCGGTCCCTAGCAACGATGGCCTGAATGGCCCGCAACGGCATTGTAAGGTTAATGAAGGGATGGCTTGCCCGCATCAGCAGGGCCGTTTAGCGCGCGGCTCATGCGTTCTCCCCTCTCCCGCCAACGCTCAAGCGGCCTGCAACTGGCGATCGGCACCTATGTCATCTGGGGGCTGTTCCCGCTCTATCTGATGCTGGTGCGCACCGTTCCGCCGGTGGAGTTCGTCGGCTGGCGAATCATCTGGACCCTGCCATTCTGTTTGCTGCTGGTCGGGCTGGGGCGCCATTCGGCGGAGCTGCGCAGCGCCCTCGCCGACCGCCGGATCGTCGCCCGCCTGACGCTCAGCGCATTGCTGATCGGGACCAACTGGACGATCTACACCGTGGCGATCCAGCAGGGCCACGTCTTTGCCGCCAGCCTTGGCTATTACATCAATCCATTGGCCAATGTGCTGGCAGGCACGCTGTTCCTGTGCGAGCGGCTCAACCGGCGGCAATGGGCGGCGGTGGCGCTGGCGGCGGCGGGGGTTTCGCTGCTCGCCTGGGGCGCGCGGGAAATGCTGTGGATCAGCCTGACCCTGGCCCTGTCGTTCTGCGCCTATGGCCTGGTGCGCAAGACCACTCCGGTCAGTGCACTTGCCGGATTGACCATCGAATCGGCGGTGCTGCTGGTCCCGGCGATCATCGTCGTCGGCTGGTACGCGACCGGGCCGGGCGGATCGAGCTTCCTGATCTCGCCCCATCTCAGCCTGCTGATCATGCTGGGCGGAGTAATCACCGGCGTGCCGCTGATGATGTTCGCCGCGGCGGCGCGGCGGATGGACTATTCAACGCTGGGCATGGTCCAGTTCATCGCCCCGACCATGGTGTTCCTGATCGGCCTCACGCTGTTCCACGAGCCATTGCGCCCGGTCCAGCTTGCCTGCTTCGTCGCAATCTGGATCGCGATCGGGCTGTTCGTCTGGGATCTGCTGGCGCAGCGGCGACGCCCTCAGCCGAGATAGTGCCAGCGCAACACCTCGCCGGCATGGAACGGCACGATCGGCGTCCCATTGGCGTCGATCTGCGCTGGAACCTGGGCTTCGACGCGCGCCAGCGTCACCGTGCCTTCGTTGACCGGCAGGCCGTAGAACGCCGGGCCGTTGAGGCTGGCGAAGCCCTCGAAATAATCGAGCGCACCCTCCTCCTCGAATACGGCGGCATAGCTTTCCAGCGCGAAGGGCGCGTTGAAGATGCCCGCGCAGCCGCAGGCCGCTTCCTTGGCCGCAATCGCATGGGGGGCGCTGTCAGTGCCAAGGAAGAACTTGGCCGAACCAGCAGTCGCCACCTTGCGCAGCGCCAGCCGGTGTTTCTCGCGCTTGGCCACCGGCAGGCAATAGGCGTGGGGACGAATCCCGCCGACCAGCATGGCGTTGCGGTTGATGTGAAGGTGCTGCGGGGTGATCGTCGCGGCGACATTTGGCCCGCTCGCCAGAACGAACTCCGCCGCTTCCTCGGTGGTGATGTGTTCGAACACCACTTTCAGCTCGGGCAAGTCGCGAACCAGCGGGGCCAGCGTGCGTTCGATGAACACCGCTTCGCGGTCGAAGATATCGACATCGGCATCGGTCACCTCGCCGTGGACCAGCAGGGGCATCCCGATCGCCGCCATCTTTTCCAGCGCGGGGCGGATGTTGGCGACGTCGGTAACGCCGTGGGCCGACCCGGTGGTGGCGTGGGCGGGATAGAGCTTGGCCGCAGTGAATACGCCCTCGGCATGGCCACGCGCCAGTTCCTCGGGATCGATGTGATCTACCAGGTATGCGACCATCAACGGAGTGAAATCCATTCCCGCGGGCAGCGCCGCCTTGATCCGCTCGCGATAGGCCACCCCTTGCGCAACCGTGCTGATCGGCGGGGAGAGATTGGGCATGACGATCGCCCGGGCGAACTGTCGCGCGGTCCACGGCAGCACCCCCGCCATCACCGCGCCATCGCGCAGGTGGACGTGCCAGTCATCGGGGCGGCGGATGGTGAGAGTCGCGGGGGCAGTCATGGCTTCCCCTTAGGCACGCTCGCCCCTATCTGTCACCCATGACTGCAACGCTGCTGATCGACCGCGCGGTGATCCGCCTCTCCCCGCTCGACGATGTGGAGGATCTGCGCGGCTTCCTGCAAGGACTGGTGACCAACGATGTCAGCGGCGCCCTGCCGGTCTGGGCGGCGCTGCTTACGCCGCAGGGCAAGGTGCTGTTCGACTTCATGGTCTGGGCAGAGGGGGTCGACCTGCTGATCGACTGCGAGGCTGATCAGGCCGAGGCGCTGGTCAAGCGTTTGTCGCTCTATCGCTTGCGCCGCAAGATCGCGATCGCCACCGACCCGGCGCTGGGCGTCCATTGGCAGCCGGGCGACGGGCCGGTGCCCGATCCGCGCCTTGCCGCGCTGGGGCAACGCTGGATCGGTTATGCCGAGGGCGACAGCGTCACCGAAGCCTGGCGCGCGCACCGACTTTCGCTCGGGGTGTGTGAAGGCCACGTCGAATTGGCCGACCTGCTCTGGCTCGAATGCAACGCCGCCGAACTGAACGGAGTCAGCTTCACCAAGGGCTGCTACGTCGGCCAGGAAAACACCGCGCGGATGAACTGGCGGCAGAAGATCAACCGGCGGCTGGTGGTGGTGCCACTGGGCGAGAGCGATGCAAAGCGCCAGCGGGCGGCCTACGCCGACCTCGGCCTCGCCGTGGACCACCTGCGGGTGGAGGACATCCGGCCGGAATGGATGCCGCAGTGGATGCAGTCCGCCCCGGCCGGATAGGCTGACTTATCCCGAAATCGCCTTCGCCGCCTCGACGATCAGGGCCGAGACCTCGACCGGGCGCGAGGCGAGCGACGCGTGGCTGGCGTCAAGCTCGATCACCTTCTTCGCGCCCATGCGGCCCGACATCATCACCTGGTTTTCGGGGTTGATCATCCGGTCCTGGGTCGAAATCTGATACCAGCACGGCTTGGCCTTCCACGCCGGATTGCTGATCGCATCGCCGAAGGTCGATCCGATCGGCGCCTTCTGGGTCACCCCCATGACCAGGCCCTCCTCGGCGGTCAGGTCCTGGCAGAAGCTTTCGTGGAACTTGTCGGGAATGACCCACAGGTAACCGTCACTGTCCGGCGCGAGATTGGCGAAGGCCGCCGGGGGCTTCGCCTGCGAGATGCTGCCCGGGCTCTCGCCCTCGTCAGGGGCGAAGGCGGCGATATAGACCAGCCCCTTGACCTTGGGGTGGTTGCCCGCCGCGGTAATCACCGCGCCGCCATAGGAATGGCCGACGAGCAGCACCTCGCCGGCCTGCTGGTCGATCATCTGGGTCAGGCGCCCGGCATCATGCGCCAACGCGGTAAGCGGCATTTCGACCGCGTGGAGATCGGGGTAGCCTTGGCGGGCAAGCTCGGGAATGACCTTGCCCCAATGGGCTGCGCCGCCCCAGAAACCGTGAACGAGAATGATGCTGGGCTGAGCCATGGGACAATCTCCATCAATGCTGATGGCCTAGCCTACATCGCCGTCTCGAGTCGTCAAACTGCGGATTTCATTTTGAAATCAGGCGCAGCTATTCTTGCCCTGACGCTACGATCCCCGCCTTGAGCGCGCCGTCGATCAGCATCGCCTCGGCCATGTCGCGGGCCGAGGTGCGCGGCAGTTCGAGCGACTGCGACAGCGGCCCGCCCATCAGCGCGTCGCCCAGCGCCATCAGCACCAGCGCATGGGTGACCGGGCGCATCTTGCCCGAGCCGAATTCGTCCAGATCATCGACCAGATCGTGAATCACGTCGATGATCGGATCGAGCGCATCGTCGTTGCCGCTGGCCAGCATCCAGGTGGCGAGCGCGCCGCCGCCCTCCTTGTCAAAGGCGTCGAAGGTCAGGTCGACCACGTCGCGCGCGGAGCCCAGCCCCGAGCGGCTGGCGATCACCGCGTCCTCGATCGTCGCACAGATCGTTTCGGCAAGATGCCGGGCGAGCGCCTTCTGCAACCCCGCGGCCGAGCCGAAATGGTGGAGCAGGTTGGCATGAGTGCGCCCGATTCGCGCCGCCACCGCCTTGAGTGTCACGGCCTGCGGACCCAGCTCTATCAGCAGCGAACGCGCGGCCTCCAGGGCCACGGTGCGGCTCTCCTCCTGGCTCAGGCGTTTTCTTATTGACATAAATGTAAGTAACCCCTAGGTGGCGCGCATGAACGCTCACGCCACCTTCCCGCTCGACGTAGAACCCGCCCTTGCTTCGGGCAAGCCGGTTCCGACCCCCGCCGACCTCACCATCACGGTGCGTGATGAACGGTTTGGTCGCCAGACCAAGCCGGGGCGCTGGTGGCTCAACGGCGATCCGGTCGCCACGGCCTGGCACAACGCCCTGTCGGCGACCTTCCCGCGCGGCGAGGCGTTCTTCATCGAAGCGGTCAAGGCCCACCGCGAAGGCGCCAGCCCCAAGCTGGAGGCAGAGATCCGCGCCTTCGTGAAGCAGGAAATCAACCACACACGCGAACACATCGTCTTCAACAAGGCGGCGGTGGAGGCGGGTTACGACCTTGAAGGCGTCGATCGGCGCCTGGCGGAGAACCTGGAATTGACTCGTGACCGCCCGGTCATCCTCAACCTCGCCGTGACCATGGCGCTGGAACACTACACCGCGATGATGGCCGCGGAGTTCCTCAAGAACCCCAAGCATTTCGCCGGGGCAGAGCCCGAAACCGCCGCGATGTGGAAGTGGCATTCGATGGAAGAAATCGAGCACAAGGGCGTCGCCTACGACACCTGGCTTCACGCCACCCGCGACTGGACCCGGTGGAAGCGCTGGAAGGTCAAGAGCCTGATGATGCTCCTCGTCACCGGGCGCTTCGTCAAGAACCGCTGGCAGGACACGATCGAACTGTTGCGCCAGGACGGGATCACGGGACCGATGGTCCACGCCCGCATCGCCTGGTACCTGTTCGGCACGCCCGGCGTGATGCGCCGCGTCTTCCCGGCCTGGTGCGCCTACTTCCTGCCCGGCTTCCACCCGTGGAACCACGACGACCGCGCGCTGATCGCCAAGACCGAAAGCGACTTCCGCGACGCGGTGATGGCGTGAGATAAGGCTTCCTCCCCGCTTGCGGGGAGGATCACATTACGCCGCTCGAATCGCGGTTACCGATGCGCCGCCACTCCCGTCGCCGTCGCAGTCAGACGGGCGCCCCAGATCGATCGCATGGACAATCGCCGGGCTGACCTCGCCCAGGGCGAGGCTGTAGGACGGGCGCACCTCTCCAGTCGGGCGGAAGCCGATCTTGCGCAGGACCCGGCCCGAGGCGTCGTTGTGCGCGAAGTGCTTGGCCACCAGGTGGCGGTGGCCCAGGGTGCGGGCAAGCCGCAGCACCGCGCGCGCCGCCTCGGTGGCGAAGCCCTTGCCCCAGTGGTCGCG
Source organism: Pseudomonadota bacterium (assembly GCA_018241045.1). Classification (GTDB taxonomy): domain Bacteria; phylum Pseudomonadota; class Alphaproteobacteria; order Sphingomonadales; family Sphingomonadaceae; genus Novosphingobium. The sequence continues at coordinate 7,032 of JAFEEP010000200.1, forward strand.
GGCGATCCAGTAGCCGAGTTGTACCTCGTTGCCGTCATGGGCGAGTCCCGCACTGCCGATGATCCGCGCCGGCTCGGCGCTGGTCGGCAGGGTGATGAGGAAATGCGGGCAGCGCGAATCCTGCGGCTGGCTGGCAAAGCGCCGCGCATCGGCGGGCGTATAGGGCCACGGCGCGCGGGCCAGGTTCTTGACCACCCGTTCGTCGCCGATCTGCGCCAGCAGTTCTTCCCAATCCTCGGGCCAGCCGGGCCGGAGGAACAATCTCTCGCTGCGAATGAACACGGTACACACTCCCAGTTCAGGCCCCGCCGGCGCTCTAGCGCGCAAGCGTGACATTGCCATTACGGCTTGCGTCAGGGCGCGCGCGTGGCGGGGCGCCCTGTCAAAACCGTTCTGAGGGAGAGACGAAAAGAGGGAGACGGGTTGGCCCCTCTCCCTCGTTCAGCCGGCGTCTGTTCCGGCGGGGGCCATCCCATCAGGGACAGCCCGTTAGCGACTGTCCGTTATTCGGCTGCCTGTGCCATGTCGATCGACACGTACTTGCGGCCAAGCTTGCCATCGTGGAATCGTACGCGGCCAGCGGTCAGCGCAAACAGGGTGTGATCCTTGCCGATACCGACGTTGGCGCCCGGATAAACGCGGGTACCACGTTGACGGATGATGATGTTGCCACCGACCACTTCCTGGCCGCCGAACTTCTTCACGCCAAGGCGACGGCCGGCCGAATCACGACCGTTACGCGACGAACCGCCTGCTTTCTTGTGTGCCATGTCGAACTACTCCGGAATCTTATTCAGCGGTCTTGGCGGCGGCCTTCTTGGCCGGTGCCTTCTTGGCGGGAGCTTCGGCAGCCTCGACCGTCTCGGCCTTGGGAGCGGCTTCCTTCTTGGCAGCCTTCTTTTCCTCGCCACCGACGGCAAGGATGCGCAGCAAGGTCATCTGCTGGCGATGGCCGTTGCGGCGGCGATAGTTGTGGCGGCGACGCTTCTTGAAGACGATCACCTTTTCCGACTTCGCCTGGGCAATGATTTCGGCCGAAACGACCACGCCCGCCGCGTCCTTGATCTCGCCGCCGTCGCCGGCCAGCAGGACGTCGCCCAGGGTGACCTTCTCACCGGCTTCGCCAGCCAGCTTCTCAACCGCGATCTTGTCTCCGGCGGCAACCCGGTATTGCTTGCCGCCCGTGCGCACTACAGCGAACATGGTGCTTCTATCCGTTCATTTCACTCAAACCGCCGAGCCTTATGCCGACAGCGCACCGGCCCCACCCCAAGAGGAGAGGTCCGGCAAGAAGCGCCGCCCCTAGTCCAACCCTGCCCGAGTGTCAACGCCGTAGGCCAAGGAAATGACTCTCTCTGGCGCGGGCCGCGCCGCGTGCTATGGCACGGCCATGCGTTCGATCCTGCTGCTCGCCACCGCTTCGCTCCTGCTTGCCGCCTGCGCCAAGGATCACGGCACCTATCCATCGCTGGCGCGCCGCCCGGTGGAGCGGATCAACGGCGTCGCGCCGGTCGTGACGCCCAGCCCCACGCCGGCACCCGTTGCTTCACCCGAACTGGTCGGCAATCTCGACCGGCTGGTTTCCCAGGCCCGCGCCGCCGATGCAAAGTTCCGCGCCGAGACGCCGCGCACCCGCACCCTGATCGCAGCCGCTTCGGGCGCAGCCGTTGCCAGCGAATCATGGTCGGTTGCCACCGTGGCGCTCGCCAGTCTCGAATCGCAGCGTAGCCAGGCGATGATTGCGCTGGCCGATCTCGACGGCCTCTACGCCGCCGAGGGGGTCAAGATGGGCGATACCAGCGCGATCGCGGCAGCACGCGATCAGGTCATCGGTCTGGTGCGCGACGAGGATGCGGTGCTCAATGAATTGAAGGGCGGGCTGAAAAGCTAATCCCACCGCGCCAGATCGGCGTGATCCTGCCCGCGCGGTTCGATCCATGTCCAGACCCCGCCGCGCTTCTCGCGCTTCCAGAACCACGAATCGCTCTTGAGGTGGTCCATTGCGAAGTCGGTCGCCTCGAAGGCGGCGCGGCGGTGCGTCGCGGCGGAGGAGACGCAGACGATCGGCTCGCCCGGCAGCATGATCCCGGTGCGGTGGAGGATCATGATCCCCATCAGGTCGAAGCGCGCCAGCGCGCGCCGGGCCAGCGCCTCCATCCCCGGCAGGGTCAGCGGGGCGTAGTGGCTCAGTTCCAGCGCCTCGATCCCGTCCCCGCCGCGCACCTCGCCGACGAAGGTGCAAACCCCGCCCAGCCCCGGATGGGCATGGGTAAAGGGGCCGACGAACGCGCCGGGGTTGAACGGCTGATCAAGCAGGCGGACGTCGATTGCCATCAGCCGCCGCTGACCGGCGGGAGGAAGGCCAGTTCGTCTCCATCGCTCAGGACAACCGCCTCGCCCCCGGTCTTCAGCGTGCCGTTGAGCGCAAGCCGCACCCGCTCGTCGAGCAAGGCCACGGCCAGGTCGCGCGGAAGCGCGGCGAGGACATCGGCGAGCGGACCGGGCGCAACCTCGCGCTCGGGCGCGCCCGCAAGGTCGGCCAGACGGCCGAGGAACACCAGCTTGGCCATCCCCTAGCCTCCCGTAACCGACATATGGCGGGCCAGTGCCGGGGCCTCGCCCTTGCCGCCGATCGCGAAATGATGGCGCTCGGGCTTGATCGCCATCGCTCGATTGAGCGCCGTTTCCAGCGCCGTGTCGGCATCGGTCGAGCGCAGCGCGGCGCGCAGGTCGACCATCTCGCTGCCGCCAAGGCAGGGGTGAAGCTGTCCGGTGGTCGTCACCCGCACGCGGTTGCAGCCATCGCAGAAGTTGCCGGTCAGCGGAGTAATGAAGCCCAGCCGCCCACCCGTCTCCGCCACATCAACATAGCGCGCCGGGCCGCCGGTGCGATGCGCGCTGGGGGTCAGGGTGAAGTGCCGTTCCAGCGCAGCGCGCACCTGGGGCAGCGGCAGGTACTGGTCGAAACGGTCGGCCTCTACCGCGCCCAGCGGCATGACTTCGATCAGGGTCAGGTCCATGCCTTGCTCGTGCGCCCATGCGACCAGTGCGGGAATCTCGCCTTCGTTGACGCCCTTCAGCGCCACGGTGTTGAGCTTGACCTTGAGGCCGGCGGCGCGCGCCGCGGCGATCCCTTCCAGCACCTGGGCCAGGCCATCGCGCCGCGCGAGCCGCTGGAACGTGGCGCGATCGAGGGTGTCGAGCGAGACGTTGATCCGCTTCACCCCGGCCGCTGCCAGAGCGTCGGCATGGGCAGCAAGCTGCATCCCGTTGGTGGTCAGGGTCAGCTCCTCGAGGCCATCACCCAGCTTGCGGCCAAGCGCCTGGACCAGTTCGATCATGTCGCGGCGGACCAGCGGCTCACCCCCGGTCAGGCGGATGCGGGTCACCCCGCGATCGATGAACGCCAGCGCGAGCCGGTGCAGCTCCTCCAGGCTCAACACCTCGGAGCGGGGCAGAAAGGTCTGCCGCTCGGGCATACAATAGGTGCAACGCAGATCGCAGCGGTCGGTGACCGACAGGCGCAGGTAGGTAATGCGCCGCTGGAACTGGTCGACAAGGCTCATGCAGCGGATGGTATCACAGGACCGGCGCCCGCGTCATCAAGCGGCAGGTATTGCCCGGTCACGCCGGGCGCGGCGGCAAGGTAGGCGATAGCCGCCGCGACCGCCGCAGCGCTTCCTCCGCTGATGCCGTTGACCCGCCCCGGCACTCGCTCGCGCGCCAGGGACTCGATCGCGGCGAGCCGCCAGGCGGTGTGAGCGTGATCTGCAGCGGGAAAGATCAGGACCAGATCGTCGCTTCCGGTGATCCCGGCGGCGGCGGCGGAATAGAAGTGCGCGGCGGCAGCCAACGGATCGTCAGGCAGGCCGGCTATGTCCCGCCGCTGCATCAGCGCCGCTCGCGCGTCAGGGTCATGCCGATCTTCTCGCCCGCCTCGCTGATCGCCAGCTTGACGATCTTGACCGTCACCTGCTCGATCCGTGCGTCCTGCAGGAACAGCGTATCGCAGATGTGATCGGCCACCGCCTCGATCAGCTTGAAATGGACGCCTTGCGGCAGCGCATCCGAGGCTGCGAACTTTAGGTCCATGTAATTCTTGCTCGCCGATAGCGGGGTGTCGGGCTCGTAGCGGTCGATCGGCTTCATTCGGACCTGGATGGTGATCCGCAGCGGCTGCGGACGGCCGGTTTCCTCCGAATAGATCCCGGTCAGGACATCGTGTTCGAAATCGGCAACTTCAAGGATCAGCGAATCGGCCATGTGCCGCCTTTACCCCGGATTCGACCAGCGCGCGAAGATCGCGGTGGGAAGCAGGCGCCCGCCCTGTTGTTCCTCGCGCATGGCCAGGTCGCCGTGTTCGATTCGGCCGGGAAGGTCGGCAAAGACCTCGTCGAGCAGCCCGGCGAGGGCAAGGCTGCTCATCCGCACGGCATAGACCGTCAGGAACAGGAAGCGGCTGTCCGCATCAAGCAGCGCGCGGCAGTTCTCGATCAGGCCGGGCAGATGTTCCTCCAGCCGCCAGACCTCGCCTTCCGGCCCGCGTCCGAACTTGGGCGGATCGAGAATGATCCCGTCGTAGCGCTTGCCCCGGCGCACCTCGCGCGCGGCGAACTTGGCGGCATCGTCGACGATCCAGCGGATCGGGCGATCCTCAATGCCCGACAGCGCGGCGTTGGCGCGGGCCTGGGTAACTGATTTCTTGCTGGCATCGACGTGGGTGACAGGCCCGTACTGCGAAAGAGCCAGAGTGCCCACGCCAGTGTAGCCGAACAGGTTCATCGTTGCCGCGTCATTCCGCCCGGCGAGCTGTCCGCCCATCCAGTCCCACACCGGGGCCATGTCGGGAAAGAAGCCGAGGTGCCGGAACGGGGTGCAACTCGCCGTGAAACGCACGCCGCCCCATTCGAGCGGCCAGCCATCGCGCGGCACCGGGTTGGCGAATTGCCAGCGCCCGCCGCCGTCCTCGTCCGAACCGGGGACAAACTCGCCGTCGCTCGCCCAGCGTTCCAGCTTCGGTCGCCACAGCGCTTGGGTATCGGGGCGGATGAAGCGGTGCGGGCCGTAACGCTCAAGCTTTCGCCCGTCACCCGAGTCGATCAGGCCATAGTCGGCCCATGTCGCGCCGGCCATGACGACCGGCGGGACGACCAGTTCAGCCACGCGGCACCGCGTGCTTGGCCACGTAATCGGCGATACTGTCATAGTCGCCGGGCAGTTCGACCAGTCGCTCCTCGCGCTCGAACAGGTCGCCGATGCGCGGCGGCAGGGATGGACGCTGGCCGGTGGCGCGCTCTACCGCGTCGCGGAACTTGGCGGGGTGTGCGGTGGCGAGCGTGACGACGGGGGTTCCCGGCGCGATCCCGGCGTTGCGCGCAGCGTGAAGCCCGATCGCGGTATGCGGGTCGAGCAGTTCGCCGCTGGCGTCGAAAGCCCAGCGGATCGCCTGGGCCATGTCATTGGCATCGGCCCGCGCGCTGGAGAACAGCGCCGCCGCACCCTCGCGCTGGGCATTGGTGAGCTGCATTGCCTTGCTCGCCTCGAACCCTGCCATCTGTTCGGCAAGCGCCTTGCCGTCGCGGCCATTGAGGTCGAACAGCAGGCGCTCGAAATTGGACGAGACCTGGATGTCCATCGACGGCGCCGCCGTAGGTGTGACGGTTCCGGCCGAATAATCACCACTGGTCAGCGCACGGTGGAGGATGTCGTTGACATTGGTGGCGACGATCAGGCGCTCGATCGGCAGGCCCATCTGCGCCGCGACATAGCCTGCGAACACGTCCCCGAAATTGCCCGTCGGCACCGCGAAGGCGATCTTGCGATGCGGCGCACCCAGTTGCAGCGCGGCGGCGAAATAGTAGACCACCTGCGCCATCAGCCGCGCCCAGTTGATCGAATTGACCGCGCCGATCGCGAAGCGCCCGGTCATCGCGGTATCGTTGAACATCCGCTTCACCATGGCCTGGGCATCATCGAACGTGCCCTCGATCGCGATGTTGTGGACGTTGGGAGCCATGACCGTGGTCATCTGGCGGCGCTGGACGTCGCTGACCCGGCCCTTGGGGTGAAGCATGAAGATGTCGACCCGCGCCCGGCCCGCAACCGCATCGATCGCCGCGGAGCCGGTATCGCCCGAGGTCGCCCCGACGATGGTCAGCGGGTCGCCGCCACGGCTGAGAAACTCCTCGAACAGCAGGCCGAGCAGTTGCAGCGCCACGTCCTTGAAGGCCAGCGTGGGGCCGTGGAACAGTTCGAGCAGCCAGTGCTGTTCATCCAGTTGCTTGAGCGGCGTTACCGCCTTGTGCGCGAAGCGCCCATAGGCCTGAGTGGTCAGCTCAAGCAGGCGCTGCGACGTCAGACTGTCCCCGACGAAGGGTTGCATCACTCTCGCCGCCAGTTCGGCATAAGGCAGACCGGCCATTGCCGCGATTTCGTCCGCGGTGAAGCGGGGCCATTCGCGTGGGACATAAAGCCCACCATCGCTGGCGAGGCCGGCGAGCGTCGCGCCTTCGAAGTCGAGCGCCGGAGCGCTGCCGCGGGTCGAGATATAGTCCATCAAGCGGGGCCGTTAGCCCCCGGAACCGCCTGCGGCAAGGCGCTTGCGCAGCGCCAGCGCGTAAATGACCAGCGCGATCCCGGCGAACAGGAACCATTGGACGGCATAGGACAGGTGGTTGTTGGGAATATCGGTGGGGTCGGGCGCGGCGCTTGGCTGCAAGCCCGGCAGCGGCTGATCGGCGACCACGCGCGCGCCAGCCTCACCATCGGGGCCTATGATCCCGCCTACCGATCCCCCGGCATAGTGGCGAGCGGTGGGCGCCTGCGACCAGCCCAGGTTGACCTCTGCCACCGGCTTGCCTGTGATCGAGAGGCATTGCCCCCACTGCGCCCAGCCGGTTTCGCCCTTGCGGTTGTGACCGGCCTTGGGCCGGGTATCGCCATCACCGCGACATTCGAAAGTGGTGTGGCGGAACCAGACCTTGCGCCGCGCGTCGGCGTCAAAGGGCAGTGCTGTTTCGGATGAGAGCTTCATGTTTTGGCTGTAGAGATTCAGCAACGCCTCTTTCTGATGCATCCGGTCAAGCTGCCAGAAGCCCAGGCGGATCATCACCCCCACCGCGACCAGCACAATCAGCGTGGACACAACCGGAATCCGCCGCAAGCTCATTCCCCGCGCAAGTCCCTGCCGGTCGCCTCGCCCGCCTTGCGGCGATATTCCGAACAGAGCAGCGCCGCCTTGGAAACGCGCAGGCCCCAGATCGTCGCGGCGACGATCAGCGGCGCCCACAACAGTACGTGAACCCACCATGGCGGCTCGAACTTGAACTCGACGATCACCGCAAGCACTACCACCAGCGCCCCGATGATCGTGGTCAGGAACGCCGCCGGGCCATCGCCGACGTTGAACGAGGCAAAATCCAGCCCGCAGACCCGGCAGCGTGGGGCAAACTGCGTCAGCCCGCTGAACAGGGTCTTGCCGCCGCATTGGGGGCAGAGACCGAAAAGGGCAGCCTGGCCAAAGCCGGGCTGCCCCTTCGAAGTGACCTTGTCGTCAGCCACGATCAGTGCGTCGGATAGCCCCAGCCGCCCCAGACATAGACCGCGACGAACAGGAACAACCACACCACGTCAACGAAGTGCCAGTACCAGGCCGCTGCTTCGAAACCGAAGTGCTGCTTGGGGGTGAAGTCGCCCTTGTAGGCGCGGACCAGGCAGACGATCAGCATGATCGTGCCGACGATCACGTGGAAACCGTGGAAGCCCGTCGCCATGTAGAAGGCAGAGCCATAGGTGTTGCCGCCGAAGCCGAACGGGGCATGGATATATTCGTAGGCCTGGATGCTCGTGAACAGCAGGCCGAGCAGGACCGTTGCCCACAGCCCCTTCTTGAGCCCCTCGCGATCGCCGTGGATCAACGCGTGGTGCGCCCAGGTGACCGTGGTGCCCGAGCACAGCAGGATCAGGGTGTTGAGCAGCGGCAGGTTGAAGGGGTCCATCACCGCTTCGATCGCCTTGGGCGGCCATTGCCCGCCGACCGCGTCCGAAAGCTTCGAAGGGAACAGCGAGAAGTCGAAGAAGGCCCAGAACCAGCCGACGAAGAACATCACTTCCGAAGCGATGAACAGAATCATGCCATAACGCTGGTGAAGCTGGACGACCGGGGTGTGATCGCCCGCGTGTGCTTCGTTGATGATCTTGCCGAACCACGAGAACATCGAAGCCAGCAGGATCGCCAGCCCCAGCCAGGGGACGAAATGGCCGCCCGGAAGCTTGTGCATGAACAGCACCATGCCGCTGGTGAAGGTCAGCGCGCCGATCGTGGTCGTCAGCGGAGCGATATCCGGCGGAAGGATATGATAATCGTGGTTCTTCGTACCGGCCATGATGCTGTGGTCCCCGTATTATTCCCTGTCGCCGGCGGCACGATCCGCCGGGTAACGCCAGACGCCCTTATCGCGACGGATCGGCCCGGTCCAGTGTCTTTGCGGCACCGCTCGCGGCCCTGTGGAAAGTGTAGCTGAGCGTGATCTGGGTGGTGCCCTTCAGCTCGGGATCGTCCATGAACGCGGGATCGACGTAGTAGATCACCGGCATATCGACTTCCTGCCCGGGCTGAAGCGTCTGCTGGTTGAAGCAGAAGCACTGGATCTTGTTGAAATACTTGCCCGCCAGCTCGGGTTCGACGTTGAAGCTGGCGACGCCGGTGATCGGCTCTTTCGACAGGTTCTTCGCTATGTAGAAGGCCTGCTTGCGCTGGCCGATGCGCATTTGCTGGGTGACTTGCTGGGGATGGAAATCCCAGGCCAGCCCCCGCTCGACATTGCCGTCGAAGCGCACCGAAATCTCCCCCGCAGCGACCTGAACCGCCGCCGCCTTTTCAGCGGTGGCACGCTGGGTGGTGCCGCCATAGCCCGTGACCTGGCAGAAGATCCGATAAAGCGGGACCGAGGCAAATCCGGCGCCGAGCATGGCCAGGGCAACGCCCGCCATGATCGCCGCGGTGCGGCGGTTGCGGTTCGGCTCGGGAATGACGGCGGCCATGGCCCTAGTGCCTCATCTTGGCGATGGTGATGAAGAAGAACAGCACGGCAAAGCCCGCCAGGACCAGCGCCAGCGCGCGATTGCGGCCGCGAATGATCCGCTCGCGCTCTTCCTCGGGGCTTGGAGGCAATTGCATATCAGGTCATCCGATCAGGAAACGATCCGCCACCAGCATGGCGAACAGGGCAAAGAGATAGAACACCGAATAGCCGAACAGCCGCTTTTCCGGGCGCATATCGCCATCGGCCGCATCGCCGCGGAACACCGCGACGC
>JAFEEP010000201.1 GCA_018241045.1 Pseudomonadota bacterium
GAGATCATCGAGAACATCGACATTGGCGGCCCCTCGATGGTCCGTTCGGCGGCGAAGAACCACGCCTTCGTCGCCATCGTCACGGATCCGGCCGACTATGCCGAGCTGCTGGGCGAGCTGGAGCAGACCGGCGGCGCGACCACGCTTGCCTTCCGCAAGCGCCTCGCCGCGCGGGCCTATGCCGCCACCGCCGCCTATGACGGGATGATCAGCCAGTGGTTCGCCTTCGTCGACCAGGGCGAACAGTTCCCCGAGATGCTGGCGATCAACGGCCGCCGCGCCGAGGAATTGCGCTATGGCGAGAATCCGCATCAGAAGGCGGCGCTCTACCTGCCGGTCGGCCCGCACATCCGCGGTATCGCCCAGGCTGAACAGGTGCAGGGCAAGGAACTGTCCTACAACAATTACAACGATGCCGACGCCGCGCTCGAACTGGCGGCGGAGTTTCGCGGGCAGGCCCCGGCAGTGGTGATCGTCAAGCACGCCAATCCCTGCGGCGTGGCACAAGGCGCGACCCTGCTCGACGCCTGGCAGGGCGCGCTGGAATGCGATGACGTCTCGGCCTTCGGCGGGATCGTCGCGGTCAATGTCCCGCTGGACGGACCGACGGCGGAGGCGATCTGCCAGATCTTCACCGAAGTCGTCGTCGCCCCCGCTGCCGACGAGGCCGCGCGTGCCGCCTTTGCCCGCAAGAAGAACCTGCGCCTGCTGATCACTGGCGATCTGCCCGATCCGCGCCGCGCCGGGCTCAATGTCAAGCCGATCACCGGCGGGCTGCTGGTGCAGAGCCGTGACAACGGCGCGATCACCGCAGCCGACCTCAAGGTGGTGACCAAGCGCGCGCCCAGCGAGCAGGAACTGAAGGATTGCCTCTTCGCCTGGACCGTGGCGCGCCACGTCAAGTCGAACGCGATCGTCTATGCCAGGGATGGCATCACCGCCGGGATCGGCGCGGGCCAGATGAACCGGCGGGATTCGTCGCGGATCGCGGCGATGAAGGCGGCTGAGGCTGCGGAAAAGTTCGGTTGGGCGCAGTCGCGCGCAGTCGGCAGCGCGGTCGCTTCCGATGCCTTCTTCCCCTTCGCCGATGGTCTGCTGGCCGCCGCCGAAGCCGGGGCGACGGCGGTGATCCAGCCGGGCGGATCGATCCGCGATGACGAAGTGATCGCCGCCGCCGATGCCGCGGGACTCGCCATGGTCTTCACGGGGATGCGTCATTTCCGGCATTGAGCGCCGGGTTAACCCAATCGCTTCACCGCGAGTCCCGTCCGATTCGTCGCGGGACTCGCCAAAAAGCGTGCGCGTTCACTCGACGGTAAGCCCGCATTCTGCATTGAGCCCGTCAAGCGAATCACTGCATTTCGGAAGTTGACGTCATGGGCCTGTTCAAAGCCGATCTCTACCGGTCCTTCGCAATCGGCTTCGCGCTGGGCGCGGCGGTTCTCTTGGCGACGGCAGGTCTCAATTCGCAGGCGAGCAAGAGCAGCGTGATCGGCTCGGCCCAGGCCGCCCCGGCGGCGATCGACCAGACGCGCTAAGGCTGCATTGCCCCGCCCGGCAGGGCACCCTATATCGGCCGCATGGCGGCACACCATAACCATCACGAACCCCACGGCGATAGCCTGATCGAGGCGGCGCGCGCCGAGCTTGTCCGCGAAGGCGAGCAATGGACAGATATGCGCGGCGAGGTGTTCGAGGCGTTGATGAACCAGCCGCGCCCTGCCTCGGCCTATGACATCGCCGAAGACGTATCCAAGGCCCGCGGCAAGAGGGTCGCGGCCAATTCGGTGTACCGGATCCTCGACCTGTTCGTGAAGACCAACCTCGCCCGCCGGGTCGAGAGCGCCAATGCCTATGTCGCCAACCCGCACCCCGGCTGCCGCCACGACTGCATCTTCCTGATCTGCGATTCGTGCGGCAAGGCCACGCACATCGACGATGATCGCCTGACCGGCGCGCTGGTCGAAGCCGCGCGCAAGGCGCACTTCGCCGATATTCGCCCGGTGGTCGAACTTCGCGGGCTATGCGCGGATTGCTCGGCGGAGTCCTGAACGGACCCTACCCGCCCTAACCAAATTGTGTCAGGCTCAGCAGGTTGCCGTCGGGGTCGGGGAACCACGCCACCGCCGCTCCACCGCCCGGTGCGCGCCATACGCCTTCGGCGTCCTGATTGTAGCCTTCATAGATCTTGAACTGGACGCCCTTGGCCTTGAGTGCCGCGACGGTGGCGGCAATGTCGGCGACGTGCCAGCCGAGCACGGTGTGCCCCGGCGCCTGGTATCCCTCCACCGTGGTGAGCCGCATCGGGGTGCGGTTGCCAAGGTCGAAGGTCACCGCGTGATCGTCTTCGCCCATTACGCGCAGGCCCAGCACATCGGCATAGAACGGTTTCGAACGGGCGCGATCGGCGGTGATGACGAAGCCGACGGGGATCGCGGCGGCGGGAAGGGACATGGGCGGGGCCTCCGGGTGGCGGCGCGGGGCTGCGCCGGACTCAATCGACAGTGCTGTAGCAAGTGTGTAAAGCACTGGCCATGAGCCATTCCCCGGCAACGCCCTTGCTCGATACGGTCGATACCCCCGAAGACCTGCGCCGCATCGCCCCTGCCCAGTTGCGCCAGCTGGCCGATGAACTGCGCGCCGAAACGATCGCCACGGTCGGGCAGACCGGCGGGCATCTCGGCTCGGGGCTTGGCGTGGTCGAACTGACCGTGGCGCTGCACTACGTCTTTGACACCCCGCGCGATCGGCTGGTCTGGGACGTCGGCCATCAGGCCTATCCCCACAAGATCATCACCGGGCGGCGCGACCGGATGAAGACCCTGCGCCAGGGCGGCGGCCTTTCGGGCTTCACCAAGCGCAGCGAGAGCGAATACGACCCCTTTGGCACAGCGCACAGCTCGACCTCGATCTCGGCGGCGCTGGGTTTTGCCATGGCCAACAAGATGGCGGGTCAGCCGGGCAAGGGCATCGCGGTGATCGGCGACGGCGCGATGAGCGCCGGCATGGCCTATGAGGCGATGAACAACGCGCAATTGGCGGGCAACCGGCTGGTGGTGATCCTCAACGACAACGATATGTCGATCGCCCCGCCGGTGGGCGGACTTTCCGCCTACCTCGCCCAGCTCGTCTCGTCGCGCCCGTTCCTGCGCGTGCGCGACATTGCCCGGCGGATCTCGCGCCGCCTGCCCGAACCCTTGCACAAGGCGGCGAAGAAGACCGACGAATTCGCCCGCGGCATGGCGATGGGCGGCACCCTGTTCGAGGAACTGGGCTTCTACTACGTCGGCCCGGTCGACGGGCACAATCTCGACCAGTTGATCCCGATCCTCGAGAACGTCCGTGATGCTGCCGAAGGGCCGTGTCTGGTCCATGTCGTGACGCAAAAGGGCAAGGGCTATGCTCCGGCCGAGGCGGCGGCGGACAAGTACCACGGTGTCCAGAAGTTTGATGTCATCACCGGCCAGCAGGTCAAGGCAGCAGCCTCTGCCCCGGCCTACCAGAACGTGTTCGGTGAAACGCTGGCCAAGCTGGCCGACAGCGACCCCCGGATCTGCGCGATCACCGCCGCCATGCCTTCGGGCACCGGAGTCGACAAGTTCGCCCAGGCGCACCCCGACCGCGCCTTTGACGTCGGCATCGCCGAACAACACGCGGTGACCTTTGCCGCCGGGCTCGCCGCGCAGGGGATGCGCCCGTTCTGCGCGATCTATTCGACCTTCCTGCAGCGCGCCTATGATCAGGTGGTCCACGACGTCGCGATCCAGAACCTGCCCGTGCGCTTCGCGATCGACCGCGCCGGGCTGGTCGGTGCCGACGGGGCGACTCACGCCGGCAGCTTCGACGTGACCTACCTTGCCAGCCTGCCCAATTTCGTGGTCATGGCCGCCGCGGACGAGGCTGAGCTGGTCCACATGACCTATACCGCCGCCTGCCACGATAGCGGCCCGATCGCCTTCCGCTATCCGCGCGGCAACGGAACCGGCGTGGCCTTGCCCGACGTTCCCCAGCGACTGGAAATCGGCAAGGGCCGGATCGTGCGCCACGGCAGCAAGGTGGCGATCCTTTCGCTGGGCACGCGCCTTGCCGAGGCACTCAAAGCCGCTGACCAGCTTGAGGCCAGGGGTCTGTCCACCACGGTCGCTGACCTGCGCTTCGCCAAGCCGCTCGACAGCGAGTTGATCCGCCAGTTGATGACCACGCACGAGGTTGTCGTGACGGTCGAGGAAGGCTCCATCGGCGGGCTTGGCGCCCACGTCCTGACGCTTGCCAGCGATGAAGGGTTGACTGACGCCGGTCTCAAGATCCGCACCCTGCGCCTGCCCGATCTGTTCCAGGATCAGGACAGTCCCGACAAGCAGTACGAAGCGGCGGGCCTCAATGCCCCCGCCATCGTCGACACGGTGCTGAAAGCGCTGCGCCACAACAGCGCGGGGGTCGAGGAAGCGCGGGCGTGAGCGAGACGGGGGCCGTTCCGGTCCCAGCGTTCCGACGGGTATTCCTGCTGCTCTGGGCGATCCAGTTCTTCAGTTGGAGCGCGATGTTTGCGCTGTGGATCTGCGCGGTTCCGTTCATTGCCGGGCCGGTGCTCCACCTGCCGATGGGCGCGACCGATGCGCTGCGCCCCGCACTGGTCACCGTCAGCCTGTGCTTCGCCGCCTATGCCACGCTGGGTGCGCTCGGCGGGCTGGTCCTGCCCAAGGTTGTCGCCCGGTTCGGGCACGGGCTGACCTATGCTGCGGGATTGGCCCTTGGCGCGGCGGGGTTGGCCCTGTTCAGCCAGGCGCGGGGCGTGGCCATGCTGGTTCCCGCTTTCATAGCGATCGGGCTGGGCTGGGGCGTGATTGGGGCGCTGCCCTATGCGATCCTCGGCAAGCTCGCCCCGGCGGGGCGCGGCGCGCACTATACGCGGCTGTTCGGTTTCTCGATGGTACTGCCCCAGGTGGTGACCACGCTGTTCCTGGTGCTGTTCGCATCGCGTTGGCTGGGGGCGGGGCTGGACCGCGAACTCGTCTTCGGCGCAGCCTCGATGGCCGTGGCCGCATTGCTCGCCTTTGCCGGGCGGGCGCAGTTCAGCCCGGCCGATGCGGTCGAGGAAGACTGGTAGGCGCTTACACCCCGCGCCACAGGCCCGCCGCCATGCCGATCAGCGGGCCATGCGCCCAGCTTGCCACCAGCCACAGCACGGTCCCGCCGATCCACGGCAGCACCCCTGCCTTCGCCAAGCCGCCAAGGCGGGGCCAATAGCTGGTTCGCGCCGCCCAGCCTTGCCAGTCCGCGCCCATCTGCATCGCCTTCTTGCGGTCCTGCAGGTGCGAGCCCACCAGTGCGAGCAGGGCAATCGTCCCCGCCAGCACGATCACGCGCGGCGTCGGGTTGACCAGAACGTGGGCGGCGCTCCACAGCGCGAAGGCCCACATCATCGGGTGGCGGGTGACAAGGAACACGCCCTGCGGGCCGCGCCGGGCCAGGTCTGCCGCGCCGGGCGCGGGCATGGCGGGGTTGCCGCGAAACGATCCGACCAGCAGCACCGAGGCGACCAGCATGATGACCGTCGCCACTGCCCAGGCGAGGCCGGACTGCCCGTTCCACAGCGGAGCCTCCGGCCCGACCGCGCGGAAGGCCAGCACCATCCAGGCAAAGCTCGCCAGCGCGACCAGCGAATAGACCGCCGGAAAACCGCGATCCCCCACGGCCTTGACCAAGAGGCCGCGCAAGGGGTGCGACAGGACGAGATGCGTGCCGACAAAAGTCACGCAGGCGGCGATCAGGTGGGTCAGTGCCGCGTCCATCGGGCGATCTCCATGTTTACGGCGTAAACTTGGTTAGCACAACGCGAGGCAATTGCAAGTCGGCGAGGGCAGCGCCCGGTCGTTTGCGGGACCGGGCGTGCCGTTCGTTCAGGTTACGCCGTGCATCAACTTCTTGAGCGGCCACGACAGGATCAGCAGCAGAACGCCCAGCCCGATCGAGACATAGCTGATGTGCGTGAACACCGAGACATAGGTGTCGAGGCTGACCTTGAGGTTGGTCACCTGGCCGCCTACCGTCTCGACGCTGGCCTGACCGGCGACGATCCCGGCGACGTATTGCGCCACAGCGATCGACAGGAACCACACCCCCATCATCATCCCGACGATCCGCGCGATCGACAGCTTGGTGATCATGCTGAGTCCGACCGGCGAGATGCACAGTTCGGCGACCGAGTGGATGAAGTAGAGCCCGGCGAGCCAGACCAGTCCGACCTTGAAGCTCGAATCCGCAAAGCCCGAACCCCAGACCAGCAGCAGGAAGCCCAGACCCACGCCCATCAGCGCCATGCCGAACTTGACGGGGATCGATGGTTCCAGCCCGCGCCGGGCCATGGCATTCCAGATCAGCGAGAAGATCGGGGCGAGGATGACGATGAACAGCGCGTTGAAGATCTGCGTCTGCCCGGCGGGCATGATATAGACCTCGGCCGTGCCGAAACCCTTGGTGCGGGCATAGTACATTCCGATGAACCCGGCCACCGCGACAACGCCAAAGCCGATCCCCATGCTGCGCTTGGCCTGCGGATCCTCGCCATTGGAGAAGAACCACCACGCCAGCCAGGCGACCGCGCCGATCAGCGCGGCGAAGAACAGGTGGTAGGTGACCGGCGCGGCGTTGAACATCGCGAAAAGCCCGCGGGTCCAGCCGATTTCCAGCACGGTGTTGCGTTCGGCGAACAGGGTAAGCGACGATCCGGCTTGCTCGAACAGGGTCCAGAACACGGTGTTGAACACGATCAGCACCATGGCGGCTAGCATCATCTGGAACTCGACCCGGCTACCCGCCGCGAAGGACCAGATCAGGATTCCCGGCACCGCCAGCAGGAAGGTGCCGAACATCAGCTTGCCCATGATCGGCAGGCCCATGAAGTAGGCGACCACCCCGCCGCCGTCACCGGCTTCGGGCGGAACATAGGTCATCAGGTTGGAGAACAGGAAATAGACCAGCGGCAGCGCGAGCAGGGCGCAGCCATAGATCAGCCAGTCCTTCTTCGGGTCGGCACCGGCAGGACGTTCGCCGTAGCCCTTGAGCCGCCCGCCATCGAACTGGATCAGCAGCCATGAACAGGTCATCCCCAGCGCGGCGAGGCCGAACCCGGCCCACCAGCCGACTGCTTCGGCCAGGATCGGGCAAAAGAACTGCGAGATCAGCGAACCCAGGTTGATCCCCATGTAGAAGATCGTGAACCCGGCATCGCGGCGGCGATCGCCCTCGGCGTAGAGCGAGCCGACGATGGTCGAGATATTGGGCTTGAAGAAGCCGTTGCCGATCGTCACCAGGCCCAGCCCGAGCAGCAGGATCGTCACCAGGGTGGCCGAGCGTTCACCGTCCGAGGTGAACTGGCCGGCCGGGATCTTCCGCGCTTCGCTGCCGTCGGCGGCGAGCAGCGAGACCGTCTTGTCATCGTTGCCGCGAATGGTCAGGTCCTGCCCGCCGACGGTGACGTGCCGGGCTTCGCTGTCACCCTTGCCGGTGACGGTAACTTCATAGCGCTGGCCCTCGATCGTGGCGAAGGGCTTGGCCGCATCGCCGCCGAAGCACAGCGTGAAATAGCCCAGCGCCATCAGGATCGCGCCGAACTTCACCGATCGCTTCGAACCGAGAAAACGGTCGGCGATCAGCCCGCCGATCAGCGGGGTGAGATAAACCAGCGCGGTGAACCCGCCATAGATGCCGGTGCTGGTCGCATCGTTGAACAGGAAATGCTTGGCGAGATAGAGCGTCAGGATCGCCCGCATTCCGTAGTAGCCGAAGCGTTCCCACATCTCGGTGGTGAACAGGCGCTTCAACTGGCGCGGATGGTCGAACCATTGGCCCTGATGATCGTGGCCGCGAAATGCGATGCTGGTGGCATCGACGGGGACGGCGCCAGGCTCTGCGGCTGCGTCGTCGATCGGATTGGTCATGGTGCCTGTGGCTCCCCTCATTGGTCTTTGGCACGTGCGGTCGGGCTTGGGCTCGATCCGCGGCGGCATGGGCCGCATGAATGGCGTACAGCCTAGCGCGGTTTTGGCCGGTGGAAAACAGATTGTTGCGCAACTTTGAAACGGCTGCGGCTTGCCTGCCGCGCTGTATTATGGCAGTCAGGCACCATGCCCCCTACCGGAAAGCCCGTATATCTCAAGCTGCGCGACCTGATTGCCGCGGCGATCATCGATGGCACCTATCCCGAAGGGGCGATGCTGCCATCGGTGCGGGCCTTCGCGGCGGACCAGGGCGCCAATCCGTTGACCGTGGCCAAGGCCTACCAGCAATTCCAGCTCGACGGCCTGGTCGAGGTGCAGCGCGGGGTCGGTATGTATGTCGCGCGCGGCGCGGCGCAACGGTTGCTCAGCAGTGAACGCGATGTGTTCCTGGCCGAGGAATGGCCGATCGTGCGGGCGCGGATCGATCGGTTGGGCCTGTCGCTCAGCCAACTGCTTGAAGAAAGCGCCTAAGTTTGGGGCTTGGGCATTGCACACTGTTGCACACTCTGGCATTGTCCTGCCCGCAGTGCCGCTTGCACCGGGTCGAAAGCAGTGCCGCGCTTTGACAGACCATAACATATCCGGGTGCCTTGTGCCCGGGGAAGGCGTGCCATGATCAGATCCGAACTGCTCCAGGCGCTCGCCCGGGAAAATCCCGGCCTGCGCGCCGAAGAAATCGAAAAAGTCGTCAACGTCTTCTTTGACGAGATCACACAGCGCCTCGCCAAGGGCGGCCGGGTTGAACTGCGCGGCTTCGGTTCGTTCTCCACCCGCCAGCGCGACGCGCGCAAGGGGCGCAATCCGCGCACCGGCGAAAGCGTCGATGTGCCAGGCAAGAGCGTGCCCTATTTCAAGCCGGGCAAGGAAATGCGCGCGCGTTTGAACGCGGATTGATTTGCGCTGTGCGCGTGGGCCATTCGGCCCGTCTCGTGCAACTTCGGACCGGTGTTGCAAGCCTATTGCGGAAGCGATAGGCGCAACGCGCAAGATTCACGCGGACGTGGCGGAATGGTAGACGCCGGGGACTTAAAATCCCTTGAGCCTTGCTCGTGCGGGTTCGAGTCCCGCCGTCCGCACCAGCAACCGGCGCAAATCCGGGAAATCCCGCGTCCCGTTAACCATCCATTAGCCAATATCCTTCACTCCTGCCCTCAATTCCAGACGGGGGCAAAAGCGTGGTCACTGCATTTTCGGGTTCGGGCGCTGCGGGGCAGCAGGTTGACGTTGCAATCATCGGTGCCGGGCCGGCGGGCCTCACCGCGGGCTATCTCCTGACCAAGGCGGGGTATTCGGTCGCGATCATCGAAAAGGACGCAACCTATGTCGGCGGGATCAGCCGCACGGTCGAGCACGAAGGCTATCGTTTCGACATTGGCGGGCACCGCTTCTTTTCCAAGAGCCAGCAGGTGGTCGACCTGTGGAACGAGATCCTGCCCGACGATTTCATCCAGCGCCCGCGGATGAGCCGGATCTATTACGAGGGCAAGTTCTACTCCTACCCGCTGCGCGCGTTCGAGGCGCTGTGGAACCTGGGGATCATTCGTTCGACCCTGTGCATGGCCAGCTTCGCCAAGGCTCAGGTCTTCCCCAACAAGCAGGTCAGAAGCTTCGAGGACTGGACCGTCAACCAGTTCGGCCACAAGCTCTATTCCATCTTCTTCAAGACCTACACCGAGAAGGTCTGGGGGATGCCCTGCGACGAGATGAGCGCCGATTGGGCCGCGCAGCGGATCAAGGGTCTGTCGCTGTGGGGCGCAGTGGTCGATGGGCTCAAACGCAGCCTCGGCCTGAACAAGCGCCCCAACGATGGGCAGGAAGTGAAGACCCTGCTCGAAACCTTCCGCTATCCGCGCCAGGGCCCTGGCATGATGTGGGACGCCGCGCGCGACAAGATCCTTGCCACCGGCAAGGGCGAGGTGCTGATGGGCCACGCGCTCAAGCAGCTTGCCAGCGATGGCCTGGGCGGCTGGCGCATGACCGCGACCGGCCCGCAGGGTGATGTCGTGATCAGCGCCCGCAATGCGATCAGCTCTGCCCCGATGCGCGAACTGGCCGCGCGCCTTCACCCGCTGCCCGATACCAGCCTGAATGCCAAGGAACTGCGCTATCGCGACTTCCTGACCGTCGCGCTGAAGATCAAGGCCGATGACCTGTTCCCGGACAACTGGATCTATATCCACGACAGCAAGGTCAAGGTCGGCCGCATCCAGAATTTCCGCTCGTGGTCGCCCGAAATGGTGCCCGATGAAAGCGTCGCTTGCGTCGGTCTCGAATACTTCTGCTTCGAAGGCGACGGCCTGTGGTCAATGGCCGATGACGATCTGATAGCGCTCGCCACCCGCGAACTCGCCCAACTTGGGCTGGTTTCGGCGGAACAGGTGATCGGCGGGGCGGTGGTGCGTCAGGAAAAGGCCTATCCGGTCTATGACGAGGACTATGCCAGCCACGTCGCAGCGATGCGCACCGAACTGGAGGCAGACCATCCGACGCTCCATCTGGTCGGGCGCAACGGGATGCACCGCTACAACAACCAGGATCACGCGATGATGACCGCGATGCTGACGGTCGAGAACATCATCGCCGGAACCCGGGTCTATGACACCTGGTGCGTCAACGAGGATGCCGAGTATCACGAGGCCGGTGACGAAGGCGCCGAACGGGTGCTGCCCTCGGCGGCACGGCGCGAGGTCAGCGACGACCAGGCCGCGGCACTTCAGTCGGTGCGCGAGGTGCCCGAGCGCATCGCCCCGGCCAAGCGCGACGCTGCCTAAGGATCATCGGCCATGCTGCGCCGCGCCGCCGACATCGTCCTCCTGCGTTACCTCCTCGCCAGCGTGCTGGCGCTGGGGGTGGACATGGGCGCCTTCCTCGCCCTGCTTCATCTCGGCACCGCAGCCATGCTTGCGGCGACGATCGGCTATTCGCTGGGCATCGTCGCGCACTGGCTGCTGTCGAGCCGCGCGGTGTTCACCGAAGGGGTAGCGTCGCGCGGGCCCGAACGGACCCGGCAGAAGGCGATGTTCGTAATGTCGGCACTGCTCGGCCTTGCGCTGACAACTCTGATCGTTGGTGCGGCAAGCCACGTCGGGGTTGACCCACGCCTGGCCAAGCTGGTCGCGATCGGCGCCAGCTTCACCCTGACCTGGCTGCTGCGCAAGGCGGTGATCTTTCGGGCGGAAGCGCGGGCATGAGCGCGCCCACGGCGGAAGTGGCGCGCCCTGCGGGGCTGCTGCGCCGGATATTGCCCTTCTGGCTGGGGTTCGCCGCGATCTACCTGATCTATCGCTGGCCCTATGTCGCCGAACTGCGCCAGGCCGATCCCGACGACACGCTGCGCCTTGTCCAGGTCCGCGACCTGCTGGCGGGGCAGGGCTGGTTCGACCTGCACCAGTATCGCATCAATCCACCCAACGGCGTGATCATGCACTGGTCGCGGCTGGTCGACCTGCCGATCGCGGCGGTCGAACTCGTCCTGC
>JAFEEP010000202.1 GCA_018241045.1 Pseudomonadota bacterium
ACGGGACGAT
This sequence comes from Pseudomonadota bacterium, assembly GCA_018241045.1. GTDB lineage: Bacteria > Pseudomonadota > Alphaproteobacteria > Sphingomonadales > Sphingomonadaceae > Novosphingobium. The sequence continues at coordinate 11 of JAFEEP010000202.1, forward strand.
TTCATGGGCACTACTCCTTGGGTAGGCCCACAGCTTGATCGCTGCGGGCGGGGGAAACAGGATCTGCGGGAAGCATGTCGGCGGCCCAGGCGAGACCGCGATGCCTGAGCCAGGACCGGGCAAAACCTGCGGTGCCATGGGTCTCGGTCAGCTCGCTGATCACCAGCTGGTCGGTCTTCGAGGAGGCGGCGGCAAAGGCGAGTGCAACCTCGCCGAGGCCCAGTTCGAACAGGCGGTTGCCGCGGGCTGACTGGCAGTAATAGTCGCGCTTGGGGGCCGCGCGGGCGATGATCTCGATTTGCCGGTCATTGAGGCCGAACCGGCGGTAGACCGAGAGGATCTGCGGCTCGATCGCCCGTTCGTTGGGCAGGAAGATGCGGGTCGGGCAGCTCTCGATGATAGCGGGGGCGATCGCCGAGGTTTCGATGTCGGCAAGGCTCTGGGTCGCAAAGACCACGCTCGCATTCTTCTTGCGCAGCGTCTTGAGCCACTCGCGCAGCTGGGCGGCGAACGCCGGGCTATCGAGGACCAGCCAGCCCTCGTCGATGATGATGAGGGTCGGCGAGCCATCAAGGCGGCCTTCGATGCGGTGAAAAAGGTAGGAGAGCACGGCAGGCGCGGCGGCCGAACCGGTCAGCCCTTCGGCTTCGAAAGCCTGGAATTTACCTTCGCCCAGGTGCTCGGCCTCGGCATCGAGGAGCCGCCCGAAGGGCCCGCCGATGCAATAGGGCGCGAGCGCCTGCTTCAGGGCCTGCGACTGGAGCAGCACGGCAAGACCGGTGAGCGTGCGCTCGGCAACCGGCGCGGTCGAGAGCGAAGTCAGGGCCGACCAGAGATGCTCCTTGGTCGCCGGATCGACAGTTACGCCCTCGCCGGTCAGGATCGCCTGGAGCCATTCCGCCGCCCAGTTGCGCTCGGCAGGCTCGTCGATCCGCGCAAGGGGCTGGAGCATGACAGCGCCGGCGCCATCGCCTGCCAGACTGGTTCCGAGATCCTGCCAGTCGCCGCCGCAGGCGAGCGCTGACGCCCGGATCGAGCCCCCGAAATCGAAGGCGAAGATCTGCGCGCGGTCATAGCGCCGGAACTGCAGCGCCATCAGCGCGAGCAGGACCGATTTGCCCGCTCCGGTCGGTCCGACGATCAGCGTATGGCCGACATCGCCGACATGGAGCGCAAAGCGGAACGGGGTCGAGCCTTCCGTGCGGGCATAGAATAGGGGCGGCGCCCTGAAATGGGCGTCCCATTCCGGCCCGGCCCAGACTGCGGAGAGCGGGATCATGTGGGCGAGGTTCAGGGTCGAGATCGGGGGCTGGCGGACATTGGCGTAGACATGGCCCGGCAGCGAGCCGAGCCAGGCTTCGAGCGCGTTCATGCCCTCGACGATCACGGTAAAATCGCGGCCCTGGATAACCTTCTCGACGAGGCGGAGCTTTTCCGCCGCCATGGCGGCATCTTCGTCCCAGACGGTGACCGAGGCCGTGACATAGGCCATGCCCTGAAGGTCCGAGCCCAGTTCCTGCAGTGCCGCATCGGCATCGGCGGCCTTGTTCGAGGCGTCGCTGTCGAGCAGCGCCGAGGCCTCGTTGGTCATGACCTCCTTGAGGATCGCGGCAACCGACTTGCGCTTGGCGAACCATTGGCGGCGGATCTTGCCCAGCAGCTTCGTCGCATCGGTCTTGTCGAGCATGATCGCCCGGGTCGACCAGCGATAGGCGAAGCCTTGCGAGTTGAGCTCGTCGAGGATACCCGGGAACGTTGCACTCGGAAAGCCGACCACGGTCAGGGTGCGCAGATGGGCTTGACCGAGCCTGGGTTCGAGACCCCCGGTCAGCGGTTCGTCGGCCAGCAGCGCATCGAGATGCATCGTCGTCTCGGGGACGCGCACACGATGATTGCGGGTCGAGATGCAGCTGTGGAGATACGTCAGCGTCTCGCTGTCGTCGAGCCAGACGGCTTCGGGCACGAAACCTTCGATGAGGCGCAGTAGCCGGTCGGTGCGATCGCTGAACAGCTCGAGCAGTTCACGTGCCTGGACGCCCTTGTGGGCCTTGCCTTCATAGAGCCAGCTCTCGGCCCGCGCGGCATCCTCGGCAGGCGGCATCCAGACCAGGGTCAGATAATAGGCGCTCTCGAAATGGGCACCTTCTTCGGCGAACTGGGCTGCGCGCTCGCGTTCGACCAGGGCCGAGGCCGGATCGGGGAAATCACTCTCCGGATAGTTCTGCGCCGCCCGGCGGACCGCTTCGACAAAGATCGCCCAGCCCGATCCCAGACGGCGCAGCGCGCTGTTGAGGCGCGCAGTGGTCGCAATGAGCTCGGCAGGGGTCGCGCTGTCGAGATCCGGCCCCCGGAAGCGGGCAGAGCGCTGAAAGCTGCCGTCCTTGTTGAGCACCACGCCGGGCGCGACCAGCGCCGCCCAAGGCAGGAAGTCGGCGAGGCGGTCAGCCTTGTTCCGGTATTCGCGAAGCGAGAACATGGAGCGTCACACCCTCAGGAAATTGGGGAAGCGCAGATGCCGCCGGGCGACATCGACGAATTGCGGATCGCGCCGGGCCGCCCAGACTGCGACCATGTGGCCGAGCGCGAAGAGCAC
>JAFEEP010000203.1 GCA_018241045.1 Pseudomonadota bacterium
GGCTCGACGACGTGCGGCTGGGTGATGCCGGGCAGGGCATCCAGCACCTTGGCCATGCGCCGCATGTTCTGCGCCTCGTGACGCATGTCGATCTCGTCACGCAGGAATGCGCCTAGTTCGTCCACCAGTTCGAGCGGCCGGTGGCGTTTCAGTGGCGGCCAGATCCACTGGGCGACGCGCATCGTGCGCCGCAGGAGCAGCAGATCCGCCTGCACCTGGGCATGGATCCCGGGGCGGGTGATCTTGACGACCACATCGCGACCATCATGCATGCGCGCTGGATGGATCTGGGCCACTGAAGCCGCGGCCAGGGGCTTGTCATCGAAGCTGGCGAAAAGTTCGCCGACCGGCGCGCCAAACGCCTGTTCGACGATACGCATGGCCTCCTCCGCCGGGAAGGGGGGCACATCGCTGTGCAATCGCGACAACGCCTCGCGGTAGGGTGCCGGCAGCAGGTCCCAGCGCAGACTCAAGCCTTGGCCCAGCTTGACGAAGGTGGTGCCCAACCCCACCAGGGTGGTGCTGACGTATGCGGGGAGCAGGTCGGGTGCGCGCCGGCGCAGGCGCAGCACGGCGACTCCGAGCTTCAGTCCGGCCCAGGCAATCTGACCTCCGCGCCGCACTGTACCCGCCATCAGCGCGAGGTCCTGGCCGGGCGACTCACGACGCTGGCCCCGTGGCAGGGCGCAGGATCGTGGCCGGATCGCCGCGGCCATCCACTGCCGCCAGCTCCGCTTCGGACAGCAGGCTGCCACGGGACTGGCCGAGGACGTGCGCAGCCGCGTCGACCACGTGTGCCCAGGTGCTGCGGTTGGCGAACAGCAGGCCCGGCACGTCCAGCGTGCCGCCGCGGTTGACGAAGCCCAGCGCCGCGGTGGTGGCCGGGCCGGTGTCGAGCCGGCGGAGCGCGCCGAGGAAGGGCTCCGGACGGGTGTGGGTGACGAATACGCGCGGCCTGCTCACCGGGAACAGCGCCTGGACCGCGGTGTCGGAGTGCACGTACCGTGCCTCCTCCGGATCGCGCGGCGCGCGGAACCGGCCGGGCTCGGCGAGATAGACGATCGCGGCCGACACACCGCGTTCGACCAGACGCGCCTGCGCGCGGCGCACTTCCTGCAGCTGGTACGCGCCGGTGGCTACGAGCAGGATCGCCGCCGTCGCCGGATCGCCGGCCAGGCACGTCGCTCCGATCTCGGCCAGCGCCTTGGCCTGCTGTGGCGTCAACTCATGGGGCACCGGCCGCTTGGGGACGACCAGGGTGGTGACCGTGCCGCGTTGCGCGTAGGCGTGGGTGAGGGCTGCGGCGGCGCCGTTGGCATCGGGCGGAAACACCACGCGCGAGATGTCGGCCATCTCGCCCATGAGCGCCTCGGCCATGGGCGGATCCTGGTGCGACTGCTCGTTCTTCGAGTTTTCCCACGTGTGCGAAGTCAGCACCAGCGGCACGCCCAGCCAGCCGGGCGGGCGTCCGGCCTGCTTCTGATGGCGGGCAAAGATCAGTTCCTGGCGCACGGCGCCGAGCATCTTCGGCGCGAACGCCTCGTAGGTGACCACCAGGTTCAGCCCGCCCTTGTTGCCGAGCGCCGCGCAGACCACGGCCTCCTCGTTGAGCGCGGTGATGACCGCGCCGGTGGTCGATTCGGCGACACCGGGTTCGGGCTCGTGCACCCGGTGCTTCATCGCGTCCAGGGTGCGGTCGAGCTTGTTGCTGCGCAGCTCGTCGGGATTGCCCACGCGCACGCGCAGGCCCGGGTTCGCTTCGGCGATCGCGACAAACTGCTCGTCCAGCGCGGTCATCGGCGAGCTCTCGCCGCCGGCGCCGCGGTCGGCGATCGCCGGCACGCGGGGCGGTTCCACCTGGCGATCGGCCAGCGCATGGTCGCGCTCGCGCACCCGCTGCTGGTCATCGTGGCTGTTGAGTGCGGCGACGGCTTCCTCGAGTTCGGGGAAGGTCACGAACAGAGCTGCAGCGCCCTCATTGAAGAGCGTGCGCGCCTCTGCATCCACCGCCGGATTTCCGGGCAGGGGAAGATTGTGCGAGGCGTTGGTCCCGGCGCCGGGGAAGCCGAAGCCCTTCACGGTTTCGGCGATGCCATAGGGCAGTCGCACGTCGGTATCGGGGACGGCGGCGCCCGCTTGCAGGCGCGATTCCATCACGTGGATGCCCCACGCGATGCTGGCCGGATCGCGCCCGTCCAGCGCGATCGGATCAAAGCCGTTCAAGCGCAGGTGCCGGTCCAACCAGCGCTCGCCGCCTTGCTGGGTGATCTGGCTGCGCTGTTCGATACGCCGCCCGTTGAGGATGATGATCGGGCTGACCAGCCCGCTGTCTTCGGCACGCCACCAGCGCGGCGCCCAGTCGCTGCCGCGCTGTTCTTCGAACGCACCGTCGCTGAGGAACGCCACCAGGCGTTCATCCTTGAGCGGCGCATGCACGTACTGAAGCTCGGCAAAGCCGAGATAGCCACCTTCCATCACGCCCCCGGCGGTATGCGCATTGACGTGGGAGCCCAGCGGCGACGCCGGCGTCCCGTCCGGATTGAGCGTGTAGGCGTAGAAGTCGCCGACGAACCGGCTCAGTCCGGCGTCGGAGCGGTCATAGCGTTCGGCGTGCCTGTCGGTCATGTTGCCAACCAACACGTTCAGCGCGTCGATCGCGGCCACGCAGTGCCCTTGGCCCATCATCCAAGCGCGGGTGACACCATCCAGGGCGTCCATCAGGAGGTAGCCGGCGTAGGCGGGCACCATGTTGAGGGACCCGCCGGTGTGGCCTTCAGGCGTGAGCTTGAAATCGTCGGCCTCAAGGACCGTGCCGTCGGTACGGACCCGCTGGCTGTAGGTCATGTGCGCCACCAGCCACATGCCGGCACTGGCGACGCGATCGGCCGCGGCGAGCCGCTGCCAAGCAGTGCCGGTATTGGGCGTGCGGCCCAGGGCCACCAGTTCGTCCACCATCTGGCGGACCCGCAGCTGGGTGAGCGGGTCATGCCGGATCACGCCGTAGCCGGCTGCCCAATGTGCGAACGCGCGATCAGCCTGCCGGTGGGCATCGGCCAGTTCAAGGATCCGCTGGCGCTCGGCGGCTGACAGCTGGTCGGCGGTGCAGCAGTTGGGGTGCAGGTTCATGGGGTCTCCGGGGAATCCAGTGCAACGCGGTCCAGGTGCTCCGGCACGCGCGCGCGCCAGCCCAGTTCGCGTTGCACGCGCCCGCGCAACGTGTCGGCTGCATCGGGCTCGCCGTGGGTGAGGTAAACGACGCGGGGCGCAGACGGTGCGGTGCGCATCCAGTCCAGCAGCTCGCCCGCATCGGCGTGGCCGGAGAAGCCTTCCAGCTGCACTACCTCGGCGCGAATGGAAACCTCGCGGCCGAACATGCGCAATGTTCGCTTTCCCGCCGCCAGCGCGGCACCGCGTGTTCCACCGGCTTGGTAGCCCGCCAGCAAGATCGCGTTGCGGTCATCCTGGCCGAACGCCTCGACGTGGTGCAGCACGCGCCCGCCGGTGATCATGCCACTGGCCGAGATGATGATCATCGGCCCGCGCTGGCGGTTGAGCGCCTTGGACTCATCCACAGTGTTGACGAAGGTGGCGACCTCAAACATCCGCTGGCAGTCCTCTTGAGACACGCGATGCTCGGAATGGTGAGCGTGGTAGAGGCCGGTGGCGTTGGCCGCCATCGGACTGTTGAGGTAGACCGGTATCCGAGGGATCTCTCCGCGCTCGCGCAGCCGGGCGATATGCAACATAAGTGTCTGGGCGCGACCGACAGCGAACGCCGGGATGACGATCACACCGCCACGGGCAGCCACGCGGCGGATGATCGGCGCGAGTTCCGCCTCTTGGTCGATCGCAACGTGTTCGCGATTGCCATAGGTGGATTCGCAGACCAGCACGTCACAGGCGGGCAGGGGGGTCGGCGGATTCATCAGCGACTCCTGCTGCCGCCCGAGGTCGCCACTGAAATGCAGGCGCTGGCCCTGCGCGTCCACGCTGACGTGGGCAGCGCCCAGGATGTGGCCGGCGGGATGGAAGCGGACTGTGATGCCCGGTGCGACCTCGACATCGCGCTCGTAGTCATGCCCCTTGAGCTGCTTCAGGCTGCGGTGAGCATCGTCTTCGGTGTACAGCGGCCGTGGTTCCTTGTGCTTGGAATAGCCCTTGCGCGCGGCGTATTTCGCCTCTTCTTCGAGCAGGTGCCCGCTGTCGGGCAGCAGCAGACCGCACAGGGCCACGCTGCCGTAGGTGCAGTGGATCCGACCGCGGAACCCCTGCTTGATCAGCGCAGGCAGACAGCCCGAATGGTCCAGGTGCGCGTGGGTCAGGACGACCGCGTCGATGGTCGAAGGGTCGACCGGAAACGGCGCCCAGTTGCGCTCGCGCAATTGCTTGTAGCCCTGGAACAGGCCGCAGTCGACCAGCACGCGCTGGCCGTTGGCCTCGACTAGATAGCGCGAGCCGGTGACGGTGCCGGCGGCGCCGAGGAACTGCAGGGTGGGGCTGGAATACGTTGCCATGACGTGACTCCTGTTCGCGAAGGAAGTGATTGCAAATGACATGACGGACCGCCGCGGATCCTCGTCACTGCGCGCCCGGTCAGGGGCGAACCAGCTCCACCGTGTCGTTGACCTTGGGGCTGCCGGCGATCACCTCAGCCTCCGCGTAGTGACCGTCGAACAGCCCGGTGATGCGCACCTGACCGACGGATTCCCGGCGATAACGTGGCCCGACATCCCGTGGACCGCGATTACGGCGCTTGTGCCGGATCACTTCCAACACCTGTCCGACCTGGGCGCCGTCGGCCTGTCCGACGCAGACGACAAGCGTTTGGTCCTCTTTCTCCAGCACTTGGCCGCGCATCAAGACGTTGTGGCGGAAGCCGCCCTCGTTCGCGAACGCGACACCCGGCGCTGCGAACGAGAAGGCGAGTGCGCCAGCCATCGCCAGCGCGGCGAACCAGCGGTAGGGATTCGTACGTGGGGCTGCGGAACAGGCAACGGGTGTGACCGTATTCATTGAGTGGACTCCTTGGATGGGGCTTGAATGGAAACGACGATCGGGGACAAGAGCCAGAACGGAAGAGACATGCAGGTCGATAACTGGAACGGCCAAACGCTTTTCAGGCAGTTCCTCAACCTGGGTCACCGGGTTCCTCCCGCCGATGGGGCGAGGGCGCGCCGACGTCGCGGAATGAAGGCGGGGATCTCCTGCATGTAGCTGACGTAATCATTGCCGAAACGGCTCAGGCAGTCTTTTTCCTCACGGCGCGCCAGGCGGGCATAGGCCCACACAAGCACCGGATAGCTGGCGAGCGTGA
>JAFEEP010000204.1 GCA_018241045.1 Pseudomonadota bacterium
GATATAAAGCAACGTTTCCCAAGGGAATTTTCTTCCGAGCGATTCGGTATTGATGTTGGCAATAGAGCTGAGTGGTTGTGTCGGCCAAGTGGGTGACTTGATCCCCCTTCTAGGAAAACGCAGTCGGACAAACCACTCGGTAAAGACTAGGTTGGCTGATTCCTCAAGGAGCGTGATTCGGCGCTCGCAATTCTCCAAATGGTCATCAAGTACGGCTATTTGCTCGACGATTTCATCTTGGTGTCTGCGTTCGTCTGGTAACAGGACGGTGAGTTCTTCAAGTGTCGGAGTCTGTAACCGCTTGGTTCCATGAGCGGCTTCGTCTGCCTTGGATAGCACGTAGTCGGCGTTCGCGACGAACCAGTAGTACAGAAATGCTCCGGAGATCCCAGGTTTTGGAATCAAGGCTTTCAAGTCCTGATTGAAGGCCATCGGGCGTTGTGTGATTGCGATGGGAAGCATCTTGGCCAGAGCCATGCCGCGAACGACCAGCAGCAGCGTATTGGCTGGGATCATGCGGCTGGACGACTCCGCTCCCTCGGACGATATATGTTCAATCGTGTCGTGGAGCCGCCCGACTTTCATGTCCTTGTTTGAGGCCCATGGAATATCACCTCCCCAATAGGCTGGGTTGTCGCGAGCTGGTGTGCCGCCCGACAGGAAAGTCACACAGTCGCCGAGACGTTTTTCTGTCCAGCCTTTCATAGCGCGGCTTCCAGCATGGAAAGCACTGCTGCCGACAGCTTCTTGGACCGTTGTTCCAACTCGAACAACTCGGCAGCGATCTCCTTAAGACGTTCGCTACCTGTCTCGTCGCGAGTAGCGATATCCGTTGAAACGCCGACATACCGCCCTGGCGTCAAGCTCCAGTCCGCCTTGGCGACCTCCGCCCGCGTCACCGACTTGCACAATCCCGCCACGTCGGCATAGCGGGCCTCGGGGAAGCGGTGCAGCAGCCAGTGGCCTTGGGCGATGAAGTGCAGGGCGGCCTTGAGGCTGGCGAGGGCGGCGTCGTGGGGAGTGGGCTGGTCGTCGTGGGTCTTGAGCCAGATATCGTCGGCGGGGGCGAGTGCGCGGCGCAGTTCGCGGGCCTGCTTGCCGTCCCAGGCGGCGGATTGGCGGGCGCGTAGGGTTTTTTCGGCCTGTTCGAGCAGTCGACCGCAGGTTTTGTGGTCGGCCTCGATGGCCTTGATGGCGGCGCGCAGCTTGTCGGTGAGGGCTTCCAGCCGTTGCTGCCCGGCGCTTTGTTCGGTGAGCGCCAGGGCGTCGTGCGGGCGGTCGGCGGTGGCGCGCTCGGACTCGGCCGCCGCGAGCAGGGCGGCGAGTTCGTCGTCGTGGTCTTTGGCTGCGGTGATGGCTTGGCGGATCTGGCTGGCGAATTCGCTCAGTTGATCGGCGGTCACCGGGGCTTGGTCGTCGTCGTCCTTGCGCTTGCGGTTGAGTTCGTCGAGCGTGGCCGTGCTGGCGAAGCTTTCGGCCAGGGTCAGCGCGGCGTAGAGGGCGGTGTGGCGATCGGTGAAGCGGCTGTCGAGTTCGCCCAGGTGCTTTCTTGCTGCGGACTGGTAACGCGCGACCAAGTCGCGGAATTTGTGATCTTCGCCGCGATGCAGCCAGACGATGGCGGTGAGGTTGGCGAGCTGCGCGTCGGTAAAGCGGTGGTGGCGGGCGGATTCAACGTGGTAGACGTTGCGGGCGTCGATCATCAGCACGCGGTCGTGGCTGTTGCATGCCGGGGCGACGGCATGGGCCGGCTTGCCCTTGTCGAAGAACCACAGCGTGCAGGGCAGCGAGCGGGTGTAGAAGAACTTGGGGCCGATGGCGACCATCGCGTCCACGTGGCCGGTGCCGACAAGGCGGCGGCGGATGTCGCGGTCCTTGTTGCCGGCGTCCGAGGCGCTCGAGGCCATGACGAAACCTGCGCGGCCGGTGGCGTTGAGATAGGCGTAGAAGTACTGCACCCACAGGCTGTTGGCGTTGGAGATGGCCTTGGTCTTGGCATTGGTGCCGGGCAGGCCGAAGGGCAAGCGTTTGCCGGCCTCGGGCGTTTGCGGTGTGCCGGCCGCCTCGGCGTCGTCGTCCCATTGGCCGACTTGGGTCTTGACCTCGTTGGTATTGACGCCATCGACGTTGAACGGCGGGTTGGCCATGACGAAGTCGCAGCGGTTGATCAGCTCCGGCTGCTCGTCGTAGAAGCTGTTGGCGATGCGGATGTCGCCTTCGAGGCCATGAACGGCGAGGTTCATGCGCGCCAGGTGAGCGTTGGTCTCGGCTTTTTCCTGACCGTGGAAGACGACGCGCTGGTGTGGCTTGGCATGGCGTTGCAGTTCGATGAAATGCCCGGTCTGTACGAACATGCCGCCGGAGCCGCAGGCGGGATCGAAGACGAGGCCGTGGTCGGGCTCGATGACGTTGACGATGAGCCGCACCAGCGAGGGCGGGGTGAAGAACTCGCCGCCTTCCTGGGCGCCGGTCTGGGCGAACTTGTTGAGGAAGTATTCGTAGATCTTGCCGAAGACGTCGCCGGTGGCGGTCTTTAGGTGATCGCTGTTGAAGGTCTTGATCAGATCGGCGAGCAGGCGCGGCTCGAAACCCCGATAGGCCTTGGGCAGGATGCCGGCCAGGGTGGGATTGTGGGCCTCGATCTGCTCCATGGCGGTAACCACGGCCTCGGGCAGTTCCGGCCCCTCGGGCTGGGCGAGCAGGTGCGCGTACCAGGCGCTGGGCGGAAGGTAAAGGGCAGCCTTGCCGATGAAGTCGCCGGGTACGAGATCGCGCGGTTTGCCGTTGCGGCGGGGCAGGCCCGGCTCGATCTCCTTCCTGACCGCGAGAAAGCGGTTGTAGGCATGGCGCAGGAAGATCAGCCCGAGCACGGGCATTGCGTATTGCGCCGCGGTGAGTTTGGAGTTGGCGCGCAGGTTGTCGGCGGCCGTCCAGAGGTCGCGTTCGAGCTTTTCGAGGTTCATTGGTGCATCTTGTGGTTGCCGGTCCCGGCCGGGAGGGCCGAGGCCCGGATTGTATCGAACGTCATCGCCGAAGAGCCGTGGATTGCCTAACCCCAAGCGCAGCACCGCGATGTCGACCTCGACGCGCAACTTCCCGAACCGCCTCGGCATCGACACCCGCGTCTATCTGGGTTCGGTCGAGCTGGCCGCGGTGTGCGCGCTGATGGGCAAGATCCCGTCGGTCGCCGAGTACATGGCGCAGGTCGAAGTGGTGAACAAGAAGGCCGCCGACATCTACCGCTACATGAACTTCGACCAGATCGAGGAATTCCGCTCGGTCGCGGATACGGTGGAAGTTTAGTCGGTAGGTAGCTGGAAGGCTGGGACGACCGGGAGGCCGTCCTGGTGGAGAGGCCCCTCGTCAGCGATGGCGGGGGGTTTTGCTTTTGTGGGC
>JAFEEP010000205.1 GCA_018241045.1 Pseudomonadota bacterium
CCCGCTCGCCGCGGACCAGTTCGGCGATCTTTCCGCCGAGGCGGTCAACCATGCTGCGACGCTGCTGGGACGATGAGCGGCGACAAGACCCTCGCCCCGACCGAGAAGCGCCGCCGCGACGCCGCGCGCAAGGGCGATGTGCTGCGCAGCCGCGAACTGGCAACGGCCGTGGCCACGCTGGTCGGCGTCGCCTGGCTGCGCTTTGGCGGACCGTGGCTGCTCCATCGGCTGATCGGCGCCCTGCGCGGCGGACTGACCTGGGACCGGGCGGCGATCGACGACTTTGCGCCCGGCGCCCTGCTGCTTCGGGTCGCGGCGGCGGTGCTTGTCCCGGTGCTGCTCCTCGCGGTGGGAGTCGCGCTCGCCGTGGTGCTGTCGCAGCTTGCCTTCGCCGACGGGCGCTGGCTCGGCGCCAACGTGATGCCCAAGGGGTCGCGGATCAACCCCGCCTCGGGCCTGAAGCGGATGTTCGGCGCAGCAGGGTGGATCGAGGTTGGCAAGGGCGTGCTCAAGATCGGCCTGCTCGGCACCCTCGCCTGGCTGTGGGGGACAAGCCATGTTCGCGCCCTGCTCGCGCTCGGCGGCGGAGCCTCGCTCGGCGGGCAACTCATTCTCGCCTGGCAGGCGGTGACCGGGCTTCTGCTGGTGCTCGCGGTCGGGCTGATGCTGATCGCGCTGGTCGACGTTCCGATCCAGTGGCTGCGCCGCTTCCTCCGCCTGCGGATGAGCCAGCAGGAGGTGCGCGACGAACACAAGGAGAGCGAGGGATCGCCAGAGCGCAAGGCCGCGATCCGCCAGCGCCAACGCCAGTTCGCCAGCGGCGCGGTGGCCAAGGCGATGCGCGAAGCGCAATTCGTCCTGACCAACCCGACCCATTTCGCCGTTGCGATGACCTACGATCCGGCCAGGGCCGGTGCACCGATCGTCCTTGCCAAAGGCCGCGGCGACAAGGCCGCTGCCATGAAGCACCTTGCCGCAGAGCTGGGCGTTCCAGCTATGGAATACCCGGCCCTCGCCCGCTCGGTCTATTTCACCACCCGCGAAAACCAGGTGATTCGTGAGGAGCTTTACGCCGCAGTCGCCGCCGTGCTCGCCTTCGTCCTGTCATTGAAGCGCGGGGAACGGCCCAGCGCGCCGCCGATCGAGGTGCCAGTCGCGCTGCGTTTCGACGTCGAGGGGCGGCTTGATCCCAAGGCCGCTTAATATTGGCGGGGGGCAGCCGTTCTACCGGACATGACCACCACTTCGGCCACCAGTTCGATCGTTTCCGCCCTGGGGGGCGGCAGCGGGATCGACATGGCGGCCCTCGCCAAGAGCCTCGCCGATGCCCAGTTCGCCGCGCGGATCGACCGCAACGCGAGCCAGGCCGATACAGTCGATCGGCAGATCTCCGCCGCGTCGACCCTCAGGAACGGGGTCACCCAACTGGTCAGCAGCATTGCCGAACGTATCCGGGGCGGCGACATGGCCAGCACCCCGCAGGTCGCCAATCCCGCCGTCGCCACCGCCAGCCGCGGCACCGCGACCGGCAGCGGCAGCTACACCCTGGAAGTCAGCGCGCTTGCCCGCGCTCAAACCCTGACCAGCCCGGCCTTCGCATCGCCATCGGCAGTGGTCGGATCGGGAACCCTGACGCTGCGCTTCGGCACCGTTTCAGGCAGTGGCTTCATCGAAGACACCGCCCATCCTCCGGCCGCGATCTCCATCGCCAGCGGGGCGACGCTGGCCGATGCCGCCGCCGCGATCAACGCCGCCGCCACGGGCGTAATCGCCTATGTCGCCCAAGGGGCTGACGGGGCGCACCTCATGCTCAAGGGCAAGGATGGCGCGGCCAACGGCTTCGTTCTCGAAGCTGCCGAGAACCCCGCCGAACCCGGGCTCGCCGCGCTCGCCTGGAACGCGGCGGGCGATCCCGCGCGGCTACTCAACGGGGCAGGCGATGCCGCATTCAAGCTTGACGGGCTGGCGATGGCCAGCGCCAGCAACACCGTCAACGATGTCGCCCCCGGGTTGAGCCTGACTCTCAACGGCATCAACGCCGGGGCGCCGACCACGATCCGTTTCAGCGATCCGACCAGCGCGGTGACCAGCTTCATGACAGACGTCACCGCCGCGCTCAACGAACTGGTGGGAGAGCTTAACAAGGACGTCGATCCCAAGGGCGGTGATCTGGCGCGCGACAGCGGTGCGCGGACCTTGCGCCGGATGCTGAGCCAGCTTGCAGCCACCCCGATCATGCCCAACGCCGCCGGCGGCCAGCCCGCGACGCTGGCCGATCTGGGCCTGGCGACCAACCGCGACGGCACCTTCCGGCTTGACACCGCGCGCCTTGGTGCCACGCTCAAGACCTCGGCCCCGGGCGTATCGGCGATGTTCACCACCGGACTGTTCGGGGTGCTGGCCACTTTCGACAAGCTGGGCCGCGCGGCGACATCGACTGTCGATCCCGGCTCGCTGGGTGGATCGCTGAACCGCTATTCGACTCTCAAGACCAAACTCGCCAGCGAAAAGACCGACCTCGCCGATGCGCAGGAAAAGCTGCGCGCGCAGATGGTCACCCGCTTCGCCGGGGTCGACAGCCGGGTCGGCGCTTCGCGCTCGACGCTCACCTTCCTGCAGAACCAGATCGCGGCGTGGAACGCGCCGAAGAACTGAAATGCTGACGGCTCGCTCCCCCCAGGAGGCCTATCGCCAGGTCGATTTCGATGCCCGCGTTGCCGGGGCCGATCCGCACACCCTGGTCGCACTGTGTTTCGAACGGTTCGACGCCGCGCTGGGATCGGCGCTTTTCGCTCA
>JAFEEP010000206.1 GCA_018241045.1 Pseudomonadota bacterium
ACCGGACCTGACCCGTTCTCCCGCGGACTTCCCATTCCAACACGGAGAGCGCCATGCAGGTCTTATCCATCATTTCAACGAAGGGCGGCGTCGGCAAGACCACGACGGCCGCCAACCTGGGCGGGCTCGCCGCCGACGCGGGGCTGCGCGTGCTGCTGCTCGATCTCGACGTCCAGCCCACCTTGTCCTCCTACTACGAGTTGGCGCACCGCGCGCCCGGCGGCATCTACGAGCTGTTGGCCTTCAACGAGCGCGACTTCGGTCGGCTCGTGTCCCGCACGATGATCGCGGGCCTGCACCTGGTGCTCTCCAATGACCACCGGGGCGAGCTGAACACCTTGCTGCTGCACGCGCCGGACGGGCGCCTGCGACTGCGCCATCTGCTGCCGGCGCTGGCGTCGCTTTACGACCTGGTGCTGATCGACACCCAGGGTGCGCGATCGGTGCTGTTGGAGATGGCAGTGCTTGCCTCCGACGTAGCGTTGTCGCCCGTGACCCCGGAAATCCTCGCGGCCCGCGAGCTGCGGCGCGGCACCATGCAGTTGCTCGAAGACATTGCGCCGTACCGGCACCTGGGCATCGAGCCGCCGCCGCTGCATCTGCTCATCAACCGCGTCCATCCGGTGTCCGCCAATGCACGGCTGATCCAGCAGGCCCTGCGCGACCTGTTCCAGGACCATGCCGGTATCCGCGTGCTCGCCACCGACGTGCCAGCCATCGAAGCCTATCCCCGCGCCGCGACGCGCGGCCTGCCGGTGCATCGGGTCGAGCACCGCCAGCCGGCCGGCAGAGTCGCCCCTGCCGCGCTCGACACGATGCGCGCGCTCGCCAGCGAGTTGTTCCCGCAATGGCAGGACCGACTGGCTCAAGTATCCGGCCGCCCGCAGCGACCTCTTGATCCTGGGAGGCCCCATGGCGAACGCACATGAACTGGCCCGCGGCCACAAGCGGCTGCGCGCGCTGATCGAGTTTGCGGTGGGCGAAGGCTGGCACGTCAAGCGCACGCCCGGAGGACACCTGAAGTTCACCAAGGCCGGCTGCGCGGCGATCTACACCAGCTCGACCGCGAGCGACCACCGGGCCGAATTGAACGCCCGTGCGCAGATCCGCCGCGCCGAGCGAGAGGCCCGCATGGCGCTGGCCGGCGGTCGCGGGGACTGCGAGGGGTGCGGCCATGGCTGACATGACCTCTCAGGACATGGCCGGCAAGCTGCTCGCCGCCGGGTTCGAGCGCGTTGGCCCCTCGGCCACGGCCCTGAGCGACCCGATCGCGGACACGCCGATGGTCGTGACGCTGGACCAGTTGCGTCCCTACGACCACGACCCGCGCAAGAAGCGTAACCCCGCTTACGAGGAGACCAAGGCATCGATCCGCGAGCGTGGCCTGGATGCGGCGCCGGCCATCACTCGGCGTCCAGGCGAGGACCACTACATCATCCGCAACGGCGGCAACACGCGGCTGGCGATCCTGCGTGAACTGTGGTCGGAGACCAAGGACGAACGCTTTTTCCGCATATCGTGCCTGTTCCGCCCGTGGCCCGAGCGCGGCGAGATCGTCGCGCTGACCGGGCATCTCGCGGAAAACGAACTGCGCGGCGGTCTCACCTTCATCGAGCGAGCCCTGGGCGTGGAGAAGGCGCGCGAGTTCTACGAGCTGGAAAGCGGCATCCCGCTGAGCCAGTCCGAACTGGCCCGCCGCCTGGCCGCCGACGGATACCCCGTGCAGCAGTCGCACATCAGCCGGATGGCCGACGCTGTGCGCTACCTGCTGCCGGCGATCCCGACCGTGCTCTATGCCGGACTGGGGCGCCACCAGGTCGAACGGCTGTCGGTCATGCGCAAGGCCAGCGAGCGCACCTGGGAGCACTACGCCAAGGGCCGCTCTCTGGCTCAGGACTTCGACGACTTCTTCCAGGAAGTGCTTTCGCAGTTTGATGTTCAGGCCGACGAATTCTCCGCGCAGCGCGTGCAGGACGAGCTGATCGGGCAGATGGCCGAACTGCTGGGCATCGACTACGACGTACTCGCCCTGGACATGACCGAATCCGAGAGCCGCCAACGCGCCTTGGTCAGCGACCCGACGCCGCCCTCGAAGCCGCCCGCCTTGCCTGATCCGGGGGCCGTCGCGCGTCCACCAGCCGTAACCGCGCCGCCCGCCGCGATGCCTGCACCGCCTGCAGACCCGCCAGCGGCTGCCCCCTCGATGCGCGAGAGCGACGCGGATGCCAACCAGGCGGGCATGGCCAGCCCCACGGCGGCTAGCGATCTACTTGCCGAGCACATCGTCTCGCCGGCGCCGACGACCGAACGGCTTCAGTCCATCCAGCGCATGCTCGCCGATCAGTTGGGTGATGCGCTGCCGCCCGATTTTTCGGCGAGCGTCCTGCAGTCCATCCCGGTGCAGGCCGGTGGGCTCTATCCGATCTCCGATGTCTGGTACATCGATCCCGGCCTGGACACGCCGGACCGCTTGCGCATCCACATCGCGCAGTTCGCCCGCGAGATCGCGCACGAGGCAGAGCTGGACGAGTGCATCGAAGACCGCCCCGACGGCATCGGCTTCGCATGCCATGCCCACACCCAGGCCCCAGCGCCGCGTGGCCTTGCCGTCCTCGCGCTGCTGGCCTGCCTGGCCGGTCAGCAGCCCGCCGACGTCGGCCTGGACGATGGGCAGATCGTCATCGACTTACCGGGGTTGCTTCACGGCGAGGGCCAAAGTGGCAGCACCGGAGCCCGTCGATTGAGCGACACCGCGCTGGTCAAGCTGTTCCGGCTGCTGCGGCTGGCCCGGCGCCTGCGCGACCTGGAAGCCGACGCCGCGGGTTCTGGAACCTGAGCAAGGGAGGCCAGCATGTCCGCACCACACCCACTCAACCAAGCCGTCATCGCGCAGGCCCTCTACGACCTGCGCAATGGGCAACTGCGCCGCTGCAAGCTGATGGGGTTTGGCAAGGAAGACCTGGACGCCCTCAAGCATCCTGCGCTGATCAGCGTGCTGGCCAACGCCAACGTCTCCTGGTGCTCGGTGACCGTCAACCGCGAAGTGCTTCGGCGGCTGCTCAAGCAGGCGCAGGACGTGGAGAAGGAAATCGCCACGGTCGATCGCATGTTGCGCCTGGGTGCCAGCACGGAAATGGTGAGCCGCTTCTACGGCTTGACCCACCAGGAGGTCGCCTTGCGCCGGGA
>JAFEEP010000207.1 GCA_018241045.1 Pseudomonadota bacterium
GCGTATCGTTCGACGCGAAGTTCTAGGGCGATCGCGGGAGACAGGACGATGGATGGCAAGTTCCTTTGGGGCACCGCCACTGCCGCGCACCAGATTGAGGGCAACAACGTCAACTCGGACTTCTGGCTGGCCGAACACGTCACCCCGACGCTGTTCAAGGAGCCCTCGGGCGATGCCTGCGACAGCCTCCATCGCTACGCCGAGGACACGGCGCTCGCCACCAGCCTGGGGTTCAACGCGCACCGTTTCGGGATCGAGTGGGCGCGGATCGAGCCCGAACCGGGCGAGTTCTCGCCCGCCGCGCTCGATCATTACAAGCGGGTGCTGGACGATTGCCATTCCAAGGGCCTGACGCCGATGGTCACGCTGAGTCACTGGACCGTGCCGCGCTGGTTTGCCGCGCGCGGCGGGTTCGAGCAGGCCGACAGCCCCGATACCTTCGCGCGGTTTACCGAACAGGTGGCGAAGCATCTCGGCCCATTGATGGGCGCGGCGACGACCTTCAACGAATGCAACATCCCGCGTCTGGCGCGGTTGCTGTTCAAGCTCGATTCTCCGCTGGCTCAGGCGGGCATTCAGGCGATGTCGGCGGCTTGCGCCAAGGCCTGCGGATCGGATCGCTGGTCAAGCGTCCTGTTCAGCAGCCCTGACAAGACCGAGGCGCAGATGGTCGCCGCGCACCACCGCGCCGTGGAAATCCTGAAAGCGGGACCGGGGAGCTATCCGGTCGGCCTGACCATTTCGATGCAGGCGGTCGAAGGCATCGGTCCCGGCAACAAGGCCGCCGAAGTGGCGGACGCGCTCTATGGTCCCTGGCTGGCCGCGGCCAAGCCTTGCGATTTCGTCGGCGTTCAGACCTACACTCGAATCCGCGTCGGTGCCGAAGGTCCGCTGTCCGTACCCGCCGGATCGGAAATGACCGACGCGGGCTATGAGTTCTACCCGCAGGCCTTGGGCGAAACGGTCCGCTTCGCCGCCAAGGCCACCGGCAAGCCGATCTACGTCACCGAAAACGGCATCGCCACCGGCGATGATACTCGCCGTGTCGCCTATATCGACGGCGCACTGGATGCGCTGCGCAAGGCGCGGGCGGACGGGATCGACGTGCGCGGCTATTTCCACTGGTCCTTGCTCGACAACTTCGAGTGGACCGCCGGCTATGCCCAGCATTTCGGGCTCGTCGAAGTCGATCGCACCACGTTCAAGCGCACGCCCAAGCCCAGTGCGGTCCACCTTGGCCGGATCGCCCGCGCCGATTCGATCTGACAGCAGGAGTAGCGATCATGGCAAATATCGATCTCACCCGTCGCACCATGCTGGCTGGAACGGCAGCCGGGCTGACGCTCTCGTCGGGCATCGCTCGCGCTGCTGCGCGGACTGCGCGTGCCTTGCCCAAAGGTTTCCTGTGGGGCGCGGCGACGGCTCCGCATCAGGTCGAGGGCGATAACGTCAATTCCGACACCTGGCTGTTCGAGCACGTCAAGCCGACGCTGTTCAGCGAATCCTCGGGTTCGGCCTGTGACAGCTATCATCGTTACGAAGAAGACATGGACATCGCGAAGCAGATTGGTCTGAACTGCTATCGCTTCGGGGTCGAATGGGCGCGGATCGAACCGGTCAAGGGCGAATTCTCACAGGCCGAACTCGATCATTACGAACGCATGGTCGATGCCTGCCTCAAGCGCGGGCTTGCCCCGGTGCTGACCTACAGCCACTTCACCACGCCGCGCTGGTTCGCCGCCTCGGGCGGGTTTGAGGTGCGCGACAGCGTCGACCTGTTCGCCCGCTATTGCGAGCGCGTCACCAAGGCATTCGGCGACCGGATCGCCCTGGCTGCGACCTTCAACGAACCCAATGTCGTCTATCATGCGATGGCCATCCCCCAGTTCGCGATGGTCAAGGCCCTGGCCGAAGCGATGCGGGCCGCTGCGGCCAAGGCTTGCGGCTCTGATCGCTTCGCTTCCTCGACGTTCGGCGATCCCACCCTGTTCGAAGCGAACATGATCGAAGCGCACAAGCAGGCATACCAGGCGATCAAGGCGGGGCCGGGCAATTTTCCGGTCGGCGTGACCCTGGCCATGGCCGATGAACAGGGCGTGGGCGCGGGCAACAAGGCGGCGCAGCACAAGCACGAGATCTATGACGCCTGGCTCAAGGCCCCCGGCGATTTCGTTGGTGTCCAGGCCTATTCGCGCAACCTGATCGGGCCGAACGGCAACCTGCCGGTCCCGGCTGGCGCGGAACAGACCCAGATGGGCTACGAGTTCTATCCACCCGCGATCGGCGGCGCGGTCCGCTATGCCGCAAAGGTCAGCGGCAAGCCGATCTACGTCACCGAAAACGGCGTCGCCACCGAGGATGATACCCGCCGGATCGCCTATATCGACGGCGCCCTGGCCGAACTGCGCAAGTGCATCGACGAAGGGATCGACCTGCGCGGCTATATCCACTGGTCGCTGCTCGACAACTTTGAATGGATCTTCGGCTATCGCCCGAAGTTCGGTCTGGTCGCCGTCGATCGCACCACCTTCAAACGCACGATCAAGCCCAGCGCGCTGCACCTTGGCAAATACGCCAAGGCAAACCGGATCTGAGCGCGAAGCGGTTCCCGGCCTGCCATGAAACGTGCGGTGAAGCGTGGACTGATCTGGGCCGGGGTGATCCTGCTGGTGCTGATCAGCGTAGCGGGCATCGTCATCGGTCCAACGGCCTACCGCGTCTTCGTCGGCCTCAAGCGGTACGAGACGGTTCCGCCGGTCTTGCCGCCGCTGGATGACCGGGCAATCCTGATCTTCTCCAAGACCAACGGATTTCGCGATGATGCCCAGATCGCGGCAGCCAATGCCGCACTGACCGCGATCGCGCGAAAGCAGGGCTGGTCTGCCTACGTCACCGAGAACGGGGCTGTGTTCAACCCGGTCCAGCTTTCGCAGTTCAAGGCGGTAGTATGGAACAGCGTAAGCGGCGATGTGTTGACGCTGCAGCAGCGCGCGGCGTTGACCCGCTATATCGAGATGGGCGGCGGCTTCGTTGGTATTCACGGCTCGGGCGGCGATCCGCACTATGCCTGGCGCTGGTACGTCGAAAATCTGATTGGCGCGCAGTTCATCGGCCACACGATGGGGCCGCAATTTCAGCAGGCCACGATCCACGTCGAGGATCGTACCCATCCGGCAACCAGGGAACTGGGGCCGACATGGGTCCGGACCGAGGAATGGTATTCCTTCGCCGCGAGTCCGCGCGCCAAGGGTTACCACATCCTCGCCACCGTCGACGAGGCGAGCTATCACCCGGTGATGAAGCTGCTCCCGTTCAGCGCAGGACGCGATGTACGCATGGGCGCCGACCATCCCATTGTCTGGACTCACTGCGTTGAAAAGGGCCGCGTGTTTTATTCCGCGCTCGGGCACCGCGCCGAAGCCTATCGGGAAGTGGCGCACCTGCAGATGCTGCGCGGTGCGATTGCCTGGGCGGCGGGGTTTGAGGGCTTGGGCTGCGGCAGGTGATCCAAAGCCGGTGGATGACGCGGCCTTCGTGGGAGCACCGGTATCCTTGCACAACCGTAATCGACATCCAATCTGACTGGCGCGTTTCCGACACTGTGACCCCAAATCGAGCTTCTCAATCGATCCGGTTACTTTGCGGCGACATCACGCGCACGCAGTTGCAGCATGAGGCAAGGGAACGCCCCGCCGGTATGACAGTCGAGGCAATATCTCGCCAAAGCAGGTTGCGGTCGATCACACCACCTTCAAGCGCAGGATCAAGCCCTCGACGAGGCTGGGGCTGAAGCCGCGCGATCACGCGTTCGCCCGAACGTCTTGACCGCCGCGCCTGCGCTAGAGGCGCAGGAATCCGGCGCGCGAGCGGTGCGCGGGTTACTGGGCGCTGATCGCGATGCTGTCGGTTCCGGCGTTGTAGCTGATGTCGAACCCCGCGTTGCGCAACGTGGCGAAGCTGACATATTCGCCCGCGCTGCTGGCCATTGAGAACCGCGCCAGCGCATCCGGGTCCATTTGCGCGGAAACCAGCCCGAGCAGGTCTGCGACCTTGATCGAGGGCTTCATGTCGGGGCC
>JAFEEP010000208.1 GCA_018241045.1 Pseudomonadota bacterium
AGCATCCGTTCGAACAGGCCGAAGGCTTCCTGCTTGTATTCGTTGATCGGCGTCTTCTGGGCATAGGCGCGCAGGAACACCACCTGGCGCAGCGCGTCGAGCGTGGCGAGGTGTTCCTTCCAGTAGTGATCGAGCCGCTCGAGCAGGACCTGTTTTTCGACCTGGCGCCACAGCGTGCCGTCCTCGCCGATCTTGGCGTCCATCTTGGCGTCGGCTTCAGCGACGATCCGGCTCTCGATATCCTCGGGCTCGATCCCGTCCTCGTCCATCCATTCGTCGACCGGCGGTTCAAGCGCGAGAACCTCGGCAACCCGGGCCTTGAGCGCCGCGATGTCCCACTGTTCGGGATAGGAACCCGGCGGGCAGGCATCGCCGACCAGGGTGTTGACCGTATCGTGGCGCATATCGAGCACGACGTCGTCGACCGCTTCAGCATCCATGATGTCGGCGCGCTGTTCGTAGATGACCTTGCGCTGGTCGTTCATCACGTCATCGTATTCGACGACCTGCTTGCGGATATCGTAGTTGCGCGCTTCGACCTTCTTCTGCGCGGTCTCGATCGCCTTCGACAGCCAGCGCGAACCGATCGCCTCGCCATCGGCAAGGTTCGAATTCATCATCTTGGCGAACAGCGTATCCGGCCCGAAGATGCGCAGCAGGTCATCCTCGAGGCAGAGGTAGAACTTGGACAGGCCAGGATCGCCCTGGCGACCCGAACGGCCGCGCAACTGGTTGTCGATGCGGCGGCTTTCGTGGCGTTCGGTGCCGATCACGCAGAGCCCGCCTGCGGCGAGCACCTGGGCCTTTTCGGCCTCGATCTCGGCCTTGATCTTCTCGATCGCGGCGTCACGCTCGGGCCCTTCCGGGGTGTCGGACAGCTCGTCCTCGATGCGGAACTCGCTGTTGCCGCCCAGCTTGATGTCGGTGCCGCGCCCGGCCATGTTGGTGGCGATGGTCACAGCGCCGAGCCGTCCGGCCTGAGCGACGATATGGGCTTCCATCTCGTGGAACCGGGCGTTGAGGACGTTGTGCTTGACCCCCAGCGCCTTGAGGAAGTCCGAGAGCATTTCCGACTTCTCGATCGAGACCGTTCCGACCAGCACCGGCTGGCCCCCGGCGGACTTTTCCTCGATCAGCTTGGCGATTGCCTGGAACTTGTCGGTGGTGTTCTTGTAGAACTCGTCCTCCTCGTCGACGCGCTGGACGGGCACGTTGGTCGGGATGGTAACGACGTTCATCTTGTAGATGTCGTAGAACTCGGGCGCCTCGGTTGCGGCGGTGCCCGTCATGCCGCCCAGCTTGGGGTACATCCGGAAGTAGTTCTGGAAGGTGATCGAGGCCATCGTCTGGTTTTCGGGCTCGATCTGCACGCCCTCCTTGGCTTCGACCGCCTGGTGGAGCCCGTTCGACCAGCGCCGCCCGTCCATCATGCGGCCGGTGAACTCGTCGATGATGACAACCTTGTTGTCCTTGACGATGTAATCGATGTCGCGCTTGAACATGACCACGGCCTTGAGCGCCTGGTCGAGGTGGTGGACCACCTGTGTGTTCTCGACGTCATAGAGGTTCGTGCCGACCAGCAACCCCGCCGCCTCGAGCTGGCGTTCGGCCCATTCCACCCCTTCCTCGGTCAGGGTGATGCTCTTGGTCTTCTCGTCCTTTTCGTAGTGATCCTCGGGCAGCAGCTTCACCACCGCGTCGACCGCGACGTAGAGGTCGGTCTTGTCATCGGTCGGGCCCGAGATGATCAGCGGGGTGCGCGCCTCGTCGATCAGGATCGAGTCCACCTCGTCAACGATCGCGTAGTTGAACGGGCGGTGGACCATCTGGCTGCGCTCGTGCTTCATGTTGTCGCGCAGGTAGTCGAAGCCCAGTTCGTTGTTGGTCGCGTAGGTAATGTCCGAATTGTAGGCCTCGCGGCGCTGCTCCTCGGTCAGGTTGGGGACGATCACCCCGACGGTCAGGCCAAGGAAGGTGTAGATCTGCCCCATCCATTCGGCGTCGCGGCGGGCAAGATAGTCGTTGACCGTGACGACGTGGACGCCCTTGCCCTCGAGCGCGTTCAGATAGACCGCCAGGGTCGCCACCAGGGTCTTGCCCTCGCCGGTGCGCATTTCGGCGATCTCGCCGCGATGGAGCACCATGCCACCGATCATCTGGACGTCGAAGTGGCGCATCCCCAGCACCCGCGACGAGGCTTCGCGCACCGTGGCAAAGGCTTCGGGAAGGATGTCGTCGAGCGACTTGCCTTCGCCCAGTTGGGCGCGGAACTTATCGGTCTGGGCGGCAAGCTCGGCATCGCTGAGGGCCTGCATGGTGGGTTCGTAAGCGGCGATCTGTCGCACCGTCTTGTCGAGCGACTTGACGTAGCGATCATTGGAAGAGCCGAAAAGGGCCTTGGCAATCGAGCCGAGCATGGCGGAAATCCTGCAAGAATGGGGATAGGGACAAAGCCCGCGCAGGCCCTCAATGGCCGCGCAGGCAGAACAGGGAAATCAGGAAAGTGGCGCTATTCGAGCGCGCGGTCGGGTCCGAGCAGGACCGCGGGGATGAATACCCGCGAACGCACCGTGCGGACCCGCGCCGCCTTGTCGCGGCGTTCGGCCCGGCAGGCTGGCTGATCGATCGCCGCAGCCGGAGCTGTGCAATTGCGCACGATCAGTCCGGCGCTTTCAACTGCGCCGATCTCCGCGCTTCCCGCGCCGCCAAGCCGCGCGTGAGCCGGCGCGACAGGCGCGACGAGTCCAGCGAAGAGGGCCAGCAGGGCAAGGAAGATGCGGTTCATCGCGCGCCGATATAGTGCGACAAGATTAACGCGTCCAGTATCGCGGCAAATCGATGGGGCAGAATCAAACGCCGCGCCTGCCCGGGGGCAAGCGCGGCGCGAAATCCACAGGCTGCGAGGCGTGCAGCCCTGGCGGCCGTCTTAGTTGACGGCGTCCTTGAGGCCCTTGCCGGCCTTGAACTTGGGCTGCGACGAAGCCTTGATCTTCATCGGTTCGCCGGTGCGCGGGTTGCGGCCGGTCGAGGCCTTGCGCTTGGCAACCGAGAAGGTGCCGAAGCCGACGAGGCGAACTTCGTCGCCCTTCTTGAGCGCGCCCGAGATGGCATCGAAAACGCCTTCGACGGCCTTGGTGGCATCGCCCTTGGTCAGGCCGCTCGAGTCCGCAACGGCGCTGATGAGATCGTTCTTGTTCATTCGGGAACCCCCTAATGCTCTGGAATAACGGTGGTTGTTGATTCGCCTCGAAAGGTGGGCGGACTTGAACCGCTTTTTGGTGGAGGTGTCAAAGCCAATCCGCGCGCAAACATGGCAAATATCCACGATTTTCCGCCATTTTCGACGAACGGAGGCCTTGCAGGGGCGCATCGGATGGATGCTGCGATGCAGCGAATCGCATCAAGACGCGAATGGTGCATTGCAGCATGACCCGGAAGCGAATCAGTGCGCGGTCGGCGCGGGTGCCTGGCCCTCTCCGCCCGATGCCGCCGGCTGGCTCGAAAGGTCGTCGGCCTCGCTCCATTCGATCGGTTCGAGCGGAGCGGTCAGCGCCAGCTCAAGCACCTGATCGACATGGCTGACGGGGATGATTTCCAGCCCCTCGATCACGTTGGCGGGGATCTCGGCCAGGTCCTTGCGGTTCTCCTCGGGGATCAGCACGGTCTTGATCCCGCCGCGCAGCGCCGCGAGCAGCTTTTCCTTGAGCCCGCCGATCGCCAGCACCCGACCGCGCAAGGTGACCTCGCCGGTCATGGCGATGTCCTTGCGCACCGGCACGCCCGCCAGGGTCGAGACGATCGAGGTGACCATGCCGACGCCCGCGGAGGGGCCATCCTTGGGCACCGCCCCTTCGGGCAGGTGGATGTGGATGTCCTTGCGCGCGATCAGGCTGGGCTTGATCCCATAGGCCGGTGAACGCGCCCGCACGAAGCTGAAGGCGGCCTGGACGCTCTCGTTCATCACCTCGCCGAGCTTGCCGGTGGTCTTGACCCCGCCCTTGCCCGGAACGGTGACGCTTTCGATGGTCAGCAGTTCGCCGCCCACCTCGGTCCAGGCAAGCCCGGTCACCGCACCGACCTGGCTTTCCTCCTCGGCGACGCCGAAGCGGAACTTGCGGACCCCGGCGAAGTCGCCGAGATTTTCCGGCGTGATGGTGACGCTGGATTCCTTTGCCTCGAGGATCTTGCGCAGGCTCTTGCGCGCTAGCCGCGCGATCTCGCGCTCCAGCGTGCGCACCCCCGCCTCGCGGGTGTAGTAGCGGATCAGGTCGCGCAGCGCCTCGGTGGTCAAGGTGAACTCACCCTGCTTGAGGCCGTGCGCCTCTACCTGCTTGGCGATCAGGTGGCGTTCGGCGATCTCGACCTTCTCGTCCTCGGTGTACCCCTCCAGCCGGATGATCTCCATGCGGTCGAGCAAGGGCTGCGGCAAATTGAGGCTGTTCGCGGTGCAGACGAACATCACGTCCGACAGGTCGTAGTCGAGCTCGAGGTAGTGATCCTGGAACTTGTTGTTCTGTTCGGGATCCAGCACTTCGAGCAGCGCCGAGGCGGGGTCGCCGCGAAAGTCCTGACCCAGCTTGTCGATCTCGTCGAGCAGGAACAGCGGATTGCTGGCCCCCGCCTTCTTGAGGTTGGTGACAATCTTGCCCGGCAGCGAACCGATATAGGTGCGGCGGTGGCCGCGAATCTCGGCTTCGTCACGCACCCCGCCCAGCGACTGGCGGATGAACTCGCGCCCGGTCGCCTTGGCGATCGACTTGCCCAGGCTGGTCTTGCCGACGCCCGGAGGCCCGACGAGACACAGGATCGGCCCCTTGAGCTTGTTGGTCCGCGCCTGGACCGCGAGGTATTCGACGATCCGGTCCTTGACCTTGTCGAGCGCGTAGTGATCGGCATCGAGCACGGCCTGGGCCGCGCCGATATCCTTCTTGAGCTTGGAGCGCTTGCCCCACGGCAAGCCCAGCAGCACATCGAGGTAGTTGCGGATGACGGTCGCCTCGGCGCTCATCGGCTGCATCGACTTGAGCTTCTTCAGTTCGGCGTTGGCCTTGGCCCGCGCTTCCTTGGACAGCTTCATCTTGTCGACCTTGGCCTGAAGCTCGGCGATCTCGTTCGCCTCGCCCTCGTCGCCCCCGCCCAGCTCGGACTGGATCGCCTTCAACTGCTCGTTGAGATAGTATTCGCGCTGGGTCTTTTCCATCTGACGCTTGACCCGCCCGCGGATGCGCCGTTCGACCTGGAGTACGCCCAGTTCGCCTTCCATGAAGGAATAGGCCATTTCCAGCCGCTTCAGGGGATCGGCCTCGCTGAGCATCGCCTGCTTGTCGGAAACCTTGGCCTGGATGTGCGAGGCGACCGCATCGGCCAGCGCCGAGGCGTCAACGATCTCGCCCAGGTTCTCGCCTGCTTCGGCGGGGAGCTTCTTGTTGAGCTTGGCATATTCACCGAACGCCTCGACCACCGAGCGCATCATCCCGGCAACCTCGTTGCCCGAGACCGAGACCGGTTCGACAGCGTTGATCGTCGCCGCGACATAGTCGCCATTGGCACCCTGCCGGATCGTCAGGTCGTCCAGCGTGGCGCGCTCCTTCGCCTCGACCAGCACGCGCACCGTGCCATCAGGCAGTTTGAGCAGTTGCAGCACGGTGGCAACCACGCCGACGTCGTACAGATCCTGCTCGTCGGGATCGTCGCAGCCCGGATCGAGCTGGGCGAGGAGGAAGATGTCCTTGTCCTCGGTCGAGGCCATCGCGGTTTCCAGCGCGGCGACCGATTTCTCGCGCCCGACGAACAGCGGCACGACCATGCCGGGAAAGACGACAATGTCGCGCAGGGGAAGCAGGGGAAGCTGTTTGGTCATATCAAATATCCGTTCCGGCGCCGGAAGCGCCGCGCGGGTGAATCCCGCCTTTGACCGGGGATATGGGGTGGCACGGCGCGGGGCGCAATGGAGGGGCGGCAACGCGGCTGTGGAAGGATGCGTTGCCACGGTGCCCGCCGCCGATATGGTGACGACCAGTCGTCATTGCCCGGAAGGAATCCGATGCGTTCGCTGTCCATCGCCGTTATCGCCCTCGCTTTCGCCGCCCCCGCCTTCGCCAATCCCACCGTGATCACCGCCGATCGCTATCTCGACGTCGCCAGGGGCACCTATGTCGATCATCCGGCGATCTTCGTCGGCGACGATGGGCGGATCACCTCGATCACCGACGCGCGCACCGTGCGCTGGACCGCTGACACCACCCATATCGACATGAGCGGCAAGACGCTGGTTCCCGGCTTGATCGATATGCACGTGCACCTCGACAGCCCCGCCGACATCGGCGGCTATCGCGGCCTCGAGTTCACGGACAGCTTCTTCGCGATGACCGCGGTCAGCAATGGCCGGGCCATGCTCGACGCCGGGTTCACCACCGTCCGCAACGTCGGTTCACAGAACTGGGACGACATCGGCCTGCAACAGGCCATCGATAACGGTTACGTTGTCGGCCCGCGAATCATCGGTGCCGGGCACGCCCTGGGCGCGACTGGCGGACACTGCGACATGACTGGCTTCCCCCCGTCAATGGACAACGGGCGCAAGGCGGAAGGCGTGGCCGATTCGCCTGACGAGTTCCGCTATCAGGTGCGCCGCCAGAAGAAGTATGGCGCCCAGGTCATCAAGATCTGCGCCACCGGCGGGGTGTTCTCGCATGGCGACGAACCCGGCCAGCAACAACTCACCGCCGCCGAGCTTGAGGCAATCGCCGACGAAGCGCACATGGCGGGCCTGCGCGTTGCCGCCCACGCCCACGGCGCGGCGGGGATCAAGGCCGCGATCCGCGCCGGGATCGACACCATCGAACACGCCAGCCTGGTCGACGACGAGGGGATCAAGCTGGCCGTGGCGCGCAAGCAGCCGGTGTGGTTCGCGATGGACATCTACAACACCGACTACACCCAGGCCGAGGGCAAGAAGAACGGCGTGCTTGAAGATAACCTGCGCAAGGATCGCGAGATCGGCCAGCTTCAGCGCGACAACTTCCGGAAGGCGTTCAAGGCCGGGGTGCGGATGATCTTCGGCACCGACGCGGGCGTCATGCCCCACGGCCAGGTCGGCAAGCAGTTCGCGGTGATGGTCCAGTACGGCATGACCCCGCTCGACGCGATCCGCGCCGCCACCCTCAACGCCGCGCAGGCGCTCGGTCGCGAAGGCGATGTCGGCCAGATCGCCGCCGGGCACTATGCCGACATCGTTGCCGTCGACGGCGATCCGCTGACCGACGTGCGCCAGCTCGAACACGTCAGCGGGGTGGTCAAGGGCGGCCGGAAGATCGAACCGGCGCGCTGACCGCGCCTAGTTCTTCGGCCGCCCCGAGAAGCCGACCGCGGCGCGCAGGGCGTCTGCGTCCATCAGCTTGCCATCCATCATCACCACGCGGGTCTGGCGCAGGTCGCCGATCCGCGCCTCGGGGTCGCCCTCGACCAGGACCAGATCGGCGGCCTTGCCGGGAACGATCGAGCCGGTCTG
>JAFEEP010000209.1 GCA_018241045.1 Pseudomonadota bacterium
GCAGAACCAGGAAAGCACGGGGTTCATTGCCGCCGACGAAGCCGAAAAGGGCATGGAAGAGATGAGCCGCGTCTACAACGAAGGCGGGCGAGAGCTGTATATCGGCGCAGGCGGCAGGGAGCACGATTGAGGAGACGGTCGTCACCTCCAGCCGCGATGTTGCAGTATCGATCAACGGATCCGCCCTGCGCGCCGCGACTTCGCGTCGCGCCTCTGGCTCCTGCCCGCGACAGTCGTGAAGCCTCGGCAAGGGTGACCTTGCTGGGGGGCAAGCGTACTAGCCCCCAGGGACCAGCTTCTCCACCAGCGCCCGCAGTTCACTCGGCGTAGTATGCCCCGCAACCACTTCGTGATAACCGATCCCTGCCTTGCGTAGCGCTTCCTTTTTGACTGCGTCGCGCGCGGCTGCGGTGTTGCCGGCCACGTGGTGCCCGCTGCCCTGGTATTCGAGCGCGTGGCGGATGCAGCAGTTCTCGTCCATCAGAGCGAAGTCGACACGCTTGGAATTGATGGAGAAGAAAGCCGATTTGTCCTGGCTTGAGAGGAACTCGCCCAGGTTGACTTGCGCCATGACCTGCCATCCGGAGTTGCGGGCAACCACCGCGGCATCGAGCGCCTTGAAAACCGCCGCCTCGCCCTTGTTAAGCAGGGGGCGGGCCTTGAAATCGGCCGTCATCACCCGGCGCAATTGTTCCGCGGCGTCTGGCATATCGCGCTGACCGTTCATGCGCAGCGGAACCGCGCGGAACTCCTTGCGGAAGCCAGCATCTGACCGGCGCCAAGCCTTGCTGCCTTTGCGCCATTTTGGTCTCTTCGTACCAGTGAAGAGCTGGATCACGATGATCGCAACGGCCAATCCGATCAACAAGGATCGATTGTCGGTAGAAAGAATGTCATCCAACACTGCGAATCACCCGTAAAAATTACGCTTCTGGCTAAGCTGTAACGAACAACAACTGTACGTTCACTATTCAAAGACGCAGTTGGAACGTCAGAAATTCCCGCGAACGATCTCTCACGTGACACAGTTTAGGTTGCGTTTCCGTCTATGCGCAATGATCGCCGTCGCCGTGCAAAGGTTCGGCGGAGCGCCCCCCCATCACCCACCAGTCGCCCTTGCTGCACGGTGCGGCGCAGGGGTGGCGACCGGGGGATGGTGATCGGCGATGAGGCGCGCGAATCATGTCGTTTGATGAGGGCCGTTCCATGTTCACCGCACCCGCGCGCGCTGTTTGGCGCGGTGTATTGCTCGCCGCGTTGGCGGGTTTGCTTGCGCCGCAGGTTGCCGAAGCGCGCACGCACCACAGCCGCCACCAGGCCGACGTGAAGAAGCCGGCCAAGACACCGGCCAAAGGCTCGATCAAGAGCGCCACAAAGGCCAATGCGGCTGAGCGCAAGCGGCACAAGGCGCCTGCGGCGCCGTCTGCCAAGTCCACCAAGATGGAAAAGCAGGTGGCCGCCGACACGCGGGCGCCGTCCAGCGACAAACGCAAGGGCGGGCCGCTCTATGCCGTGGTGATCGGGCCGGGGCCGAGCTGGAAGAAGGGTCAGCCGCTGCGTGCCAGCAAGAGCGACGGGCACTATCGCTATTGGCAGGATTTGCAGAGCAAGGGCCTGATCGAAAGCGCCGGACCGGTCGGCAAGGATACCGGCTTCGTGCTGCTCCACGCCCGCAACCAGCGCGAGGCCAATGCCCTGCTCGCCGCCGATCCGGCGATCAGGGACGGGCGGTTCCGCGCCGTGGCGCGACCCTATGCACAGACGCTGGGGGGCGGCGGCGACTAGCGGGCGAGCAGTTCGCGCAGCAGGCGTTTGACGTCGTCGATCCGGCACAGCTCGGTGCCGGGGTGAAGCACCGCGGCGGTTCCCGCCGCGATTGCGCGCAGGAAGGCGTGGTCGAGCGTCTCGCCGCGAATCAGGCCCTCGACCAGGCCGCCGACGAAGCTGTCGCCCGCCCCGGTGGTCGATTGCGCCACGGCCTTGATCCCAGGGTGAGTCAGCACCCCGCCTTCGTGCGCCAGCACGGCGCCTTCCTCGCCCATGGTTACCGCGATCATCCGCGCCTTGTCCGCCGTGACCAGCGCGCAGGCGGCCTCCGCGACTTCGCCGTGCGTCCTCAGCGGGCGTCCGAGAAAAGCCTCGAACTCGCCGACGCTTGGCTTGGCGATGTGCATCGCCCCTGCCGCGAAGCAGGCCTTGAGCGCCGCGCCGGAGGTATCGACCACCAGCTTGCGTTCCTGTGCGAACAGCGGCGCGGCGAGGCGGGCGAAGAAATCGTCGGGCACCCCGCGCGGCAACGAGCCCGAGGCGATGACCCATTCCGCCGGACTGGCGAAGCACGCCCCCATAAGCGCGCGCCACTCCTCCTCGCGCACCAGCGGTCCTTCGGGAACGAAGCGGTATTCGTGTCCGGTCGAGCGTTCATAGACTGCCAGGCTCATCCGGGTGTGATCGTGGATCGGGATGGCGCGGCGGGGCAGCCCGGCTTCGTCGAGCAATTCGTCGAGCAACGCTCCGGTCGGCCCGCCCGAGAGGTAGATCGCCTCGGCCTCGATCCCGAAGCGGTTCAGCACCCGCGCGACGTTGAGGCCACCGCCGCCCGGATCATAGCGTTCGCCGTGGGTGCGGATCTTGCGCGTCGCCGAAACCGCCTCGGCCTCGCAGGCCGAATCGATCGCCGGATTGAGGGTCAGGGTGGCGACGCGCTCCATCGGCGGCGGATCAACGCTTGCGGACGAATTCGGCGCGAAGGACCAGGCCCTTGATCCCGGGGTACTTGCAGTCGATCTCCTGTGCGTCGCCGGTCAGGCGGATCGAGGGGATCACGGTGCCCTGTTTAAGCGTCTGCCCCGCGCCTTTGACCGTCAGATCCTTGATCAGCGTCACCGAATCCCCGTCGGCAAGCACGTTGCCCACCGCGTCGCGCACCTCGACCGCCGCTTCGGCAGCACGCTTGGCCGCCAGCTCCGAGGCGGGCAGCCATTCGCCGCTGTCCTCGTCATAGACATAGTCCTCGTCATCGCCGGTCATGATCTGCTCCTTTGCGGGGGCGGCATGGCAGCAAGTCGCCCAAATGACCAGCCTGCGCGACGAGTCGAATCGCGCAAAAGCACGGTTCGGCACTCGCCGCAAACGGGGTGCGGATTGGCGCAAAGCAGTCCGACGCAGCTTGTTCGCCAGTCCCCTCTGGCGCATCGCCGCGGCGGGAGGGTCGTATCATGAAATGGAATTGTGTGGTCGCCGTTGCGGCGACCTTGGCCGTGGCCGCATCGGGCTTCGGTTCACCGGCGCTGGCGCGCTCCGTGCGCGGCGGCACCGGGCAAGCGTTGGCCAATGCTGCAGCGACGGAGAACCTGTGGCACCTGCGCGCCGGGCTCAACGTTGCGGCGCTGTCATGCCGGGGTAGCGGGCGGGAGGCAATCGCCCCGGCCTATTCGCGCCTGCTCAGCCGCCACCGCAGCCTGCTCGCCTCGGCCTACGCTGTTGAGCAACGCCGCCAGGGCGGGGGCATGGATCGCCACCTGACCCAGCTTTACAACCGCTTCGCGATGCAGCGTTCGCCCGCCGAGTTCTGCGCCAATGCTGCCGCCGTCGCGACAGAGGCCAATGCGATGGATTCGCCCACCCTGGCGCGCAATGCCGGGACCTTGCTGGCGCGGCTCGACTAGAACCTGTCCTCAGGTGCCCAGCCCGGTCCACACCAGCCGGGCGCCGAGGATCACCATCAACCAGTAGATCACCGCGTAGAATCGCGCCGGATCGAGCCGCCGGATGATCCACACCGAGGCCAGCGTACTCAGCACCGCCAGCGGCATGAGCAGGATCGAGGCGGTCAGCACCTGACGGTCGAGCGAGCCGAGCAGGAGGAAACTGGGCACCTTGATCCAGTTTATTGCGGCGAAGGTGATCGCGCTGGTTCCGACGAAGACCTCGTGGGGCAGGCGGCGCGGGGTGACCCACATCTGGAACGGCGGCCCGCCGGCATGGGCGATCTGGCTGGTGAAGCCGGTGGCCACGCCGAACAGCGTGCCAACCCAGCCCGGAGAGTGCGATGCCGCGACGATCCGCCCGCCGCGCCCCAGCCACAGGCGATAGAGCCCGAAGGAAAGGGTGATCGCGCCCAGCACCAGCATCACCCGCGCCTCGTCGACCGAGGCGGCGAACCACGCCGCCAGCGCCACCCCCAGTGCGGCGCCAGGGACCATGCGGGCGACGATCCAGCGGTCCCAGGTCTGGCGGAAGGCCCAGACGCTGACCACGTCCTGCACCAGCAGCACGGGCAGCAGCAGCGCCGCTGCCTGGGTCGGCGGCAGGACCAGAGCGAGCAACGGTGTCGCCAGCGCGCCAAGGCCGGAAAAGCCGCCCTTGGCCAGCCCGAAGATTAACACCGCAAGGACGGCCATGGCCAGCACGGCAGGATCGGAAAGCAGCCCCATCCGCAGCGCGAAGCACGGCAGCGACCGCTGCGCAAGGGCGGCGGTATTGAAGTGACGCTACGGCAACGGGCAAAGTTGTTGTCGAAACAGGAGAAATTCATGATCCGGGTTGATCCCGAACGTCAAATTGGCGCAGTGTCGGATTGCCTTGTGCCACGGCCGTGATAGCTGTTGTGCCTTCGTACTACACCATGACGGAGTTTCCCTTGCGTACAATCCGCTTGCTTGCGCCGGTCATCCTGTTCGCCATGCCTGCCGCCGCCCACGCCGGGGCCTGCGAGGACGGTTTCGTCAAGAAGGGCAATTTCATCGGCGGGCTTCGCTTTATCGCCAGCCAATCGGTGATCGACCTGCCGCCAGCCGTGGCGATCAACCAGCTTCAGGCGATCGCCACGCGCCGCGGCTATCAGGTGATCACGGCCGAACCCGAAGCGGGGGCGCTGCTGATCGAACAGGCGCGGCAGAGCAACGCGCGCGGCTTTCCGATAGAGCTTAACGCCACGCAGGAAGGCGGTCTGAGCATCGTCCGCATGGAAGCCAAGCTACCGGCGGGAATGAACGCCCCAAGCGATGGCGCGCGGACCGAAATGTGCGGGATGCTTGCCGAGTTGAAGGGCGGCAAGGCTGGAAAGCTCGCTGCAGGAGGTGCGGCAACGGCCACGCCAGGCATACCGCACCGGTTGCCCTGAGCGCGCAGGAACTCTCCCAGCAGATATCCAAGGACGCCGAACGCAACGCTGCGATCATCCCGGCGCGCTATGCCAATCGCCGCTTCACCCTGTCCGGCACGGTTGACTTCATCACGGGCGAGGGGAAGACCAACGCCATCACCTTCAAGATCCTCCAGCCCGAACAGATGGCGATCCGCCTGCCCAACATGGCCTCGAAACTGTCACGGGTCAGCTGCCTGATGGCGCCGGGCACCTCGGTCTTTACGCTGCAGCTCAAGCCGGGCAAATCGGTCAAGCTCACCGGGATCTTCGCCAAGTTCCTGCAGTTCGAGGATTCGATCTGGCTCAAGGACTGCGTGCCCGCCAAATAACGGAGTAATGCCGATGCGACCAATCCTGCTTGCCGCCGCCTGCCTCGCCGCGCTGGCTGCCGCCCCTGCGGACGCACGCACGCCAGAGCAGGTCGCCGCCGCGGCGCTGGCGGCAGCGCCGGTGTGGGACGGGCACAACGACGTGCCCGAACAGATGCGCGACCGGCGCAAGGACGTGCTCGGCGATTTCGACTTTCGCGATACCACCAATACCGCCGATCCGGCCAAGGGCGTGCCCGCGATGATGACCGATCTCAAGCGGCTCAGGGCGGGCAAGGTCGGGGCGCAGTTCTGGTCGGTCTATGTCTCGGCCAACCTGCCCGAGCCGCAAGCGGTCCAGGCGACGCTCGAGCAGATCGACGTGATGAAGCGCATTGTCGCGCGTTATCCGGCCGATATGCAGCTTTGCACCGACAGCACCTGCGTGGAGCAGGCGTGGAAGGCGCACAAGGTTGCCTCGCTGCTGGGCATGGAAGGAGGGCATTCGATCGGCGGATCGCTGGCCGTGCTGCGCCAGATGTATGCGCTGGGCGCGCGCTACATGACGCTGACGCATTTCAGGAATCTCACCTGGGCGGAAAGCGCCACCGACGTGCCGATGCCCCAGGGGCTGACCCCGTTCGGCAAGGACGTGGTGCGCGAGATGCAGCGAATGGGGATGCTGGTCGACCTTGCCCACGTCAGCGAAAAGACGATGATGGACGCGGTGGGAGTGGCGCGCGCGCCGGTGATCGTCAGCCATTCCAACGCCCGGGCGATCAATCATCACCCACGCAACGTGCCCGATGCCGCGCTCGATGCGATCAAGGCCAACGGCGGGATCGTGATGGTCAACTTCTACCCCGCCTATGTGGTCGAGGACACCCGCCAATGGAACGCCCGCCGCGCCGGGGAGGAGGCGCGGCTCAAGGCACTGAATGTCGGCAACCCCGACGCCGCCAAGGCCGCGCTCGCCGATTGGGACAAGGCCAATCCCGCGCCGATCGGCTCGATCGCCGACGTTGCCGGGCAGATCGACTACATCGCCAGGCGGATCGGGGCGGATCACGTCGGCCTGGGCGGGGACATGGATGGAATCGAGGTTGCGGTGAAGGGGATGGAGGACGTCTCCAAATATCCCGACCTGTTCGTCGAACTGGCGCGCCTGGGGTGGAGCCAGGCGGACCTCGAAAAACTCGCCAGCGGCAACATGATGCGCGTGCTCAAGGCGGCCGAGGCCTATGCTGCCGCGCATCGCGCCGATCCGCCGCTCGAAAATCCGACAACCTTCTGAACCGACAGGGAACGCAATGGTCACGATCGCCGCTATCGCCGGAAGCCTGCGCAAGGGCTCCTACAACGCCGCCCTGCTGCGCGCCGCACAAGCCGCTGCGCCGCACGGCGTCACCATCGTCAACTGCCCCATCGCTGAAATCCCGCTCTACAACTTCGATGTCGAGACCGAGTTCGGCATTCCCCCGGCGGTCACCGCGCTGAAGGACCAGATTGCCGCAGCCGATGGCCTGCTGATCGTCACCCCCGAATACAACAATTCGATTCCCGGCGTGCTCAAGAACGCGATCGACTGGGCTTCCCGCCCGCCCGCGGATATCGCGCGCGTGTTTTCGGGGCGCAAGGTCGCGGTGATCGGGGCCTCGCCGGGTGGGTTCGGCACGGTTCTGTCGCAGAACGCGTGGCTGCCAGTGCTGCGCACCCTGCGCGCCGAACTGTGGAGCGAGGGGCGCCTGCTGGTTTCGCACGTCGCAGGGCTGACCGATGCGAGCGGAGAGATCGTCGATCCGACCACGCTCGACAACCTAGCCCTGTTTGTGGCCGGCTTTGCCGCGCACCTGCGCGGCGACTGATCGGTCAGGGCCGCGCGGTCAGCGCGCCGGTGACCCAGGCAATGGTCATCGCCGCGCAGGCCAGGAACAAGCTGACCAGCAGGACGGTGATCACATGGTTGCCGCGTCGGCCCGATCGGGCTTCCTCGGTGGTGATGTGAACTTCGTCGCCTTCGCGATGCATGGCGATCCTCCTTCGTTTGAGGAACGGCGCACAATAGCACACAGCGGGCGCGAATGACACAAGGTGCGCACCCTGGCCGCTAGTGCGCCTCGATCCGGCCGAGGATGCGAAAGAAGAAGGCGGTCGACCAGCCGAGCAGGACCATGCCCAGGATGCTTTCGAAGGCACCGACCAGGCGCCATTGCATCGCAATATGGGTGTCGTCGTAGCCGACTGTCGAATAGCTGATGGTCGAGAAATAGAGCGCGGCTTCGAGCCCGTGGATCGCCCCGGTGATGAGGTAGGCGAAGGCGAAAGCCCAGATTTCCACGCCGTGCAGCGCCAGGATCGCGATCACGATCGTCAGGGTGAAGGCCACCCCACGCGGACTGAGCGGCTGGATGCGGCGCAGTCGCTCGACTGCGGCCTCGCTGCGCAGCGCGTGCGACAGGCCGAACAGCCCGAAGCCGTGGATCGAAACGCACAGCACGACCATCATGGTCGAGACTACGAACTGGAGCGCGAGCTGCGGCATCGGTGGCGCTCCCCGGCCCGGGTCAGTCGCGCAGCAGGTCGTTGATCCCGGTCTTGGCGCGGGTCTGGGCATCGACCGTCTTGACGATGACCGCGCAGTAAAGCGAAGGGCCGGGGCTGCCATCGGGCAGGGGCTTGCCCGGCATCGAACCGGGGACGACCACGGAATAGGGCGGAACGCGGCCGATGTGGACCTCGCCCGTGGCGCGATCGACGATCTTGGTCGAGGCGCCGAGATAGACCCCCATCGACAGCACCGCACCCTCGCACACGCGCACCCCTTCGACCACTTCGCTGCGCGCGCCGATGAAACAGTTGTCCTCGATCACCACGGGTCCGGCCTGGAGCGGTTCGAGCACGCCGCCGATCCCGACCCCGCCCGACAGATGAACGTGCTTGCCAATCTGCGCGCAGGAGCCGACCGTGGCCCAGGTATCGACCATGGTGCCTTCGCCGACATGGGCGCCGATGTTGACGAAGCTGGGCATGACCACCACGCCCTTGCCGATGAACGAGCCGCGCCGCACCACGGCGCCGGGAACGACGCGGAAGCCTGCTTCGCGAAAGCGGTTCTCGCCCCAGCCGACGAACTTCGAGGGCACCTTGTCGAAGGCGGGTGCCCCGGCCGAGCCATTTTCGACCACCGCGTTGTCGTTGAGACGGAAGGACAGAAGCACCGCCTTCTTGAGCCACTGGTTGACCTGCCATCCACCCTGCCCGTCGGGTTCGGCGACGCGGGCCGTGCCGTTGTCGAGCAGTTCAAGCGCCGCCTCGACCACTTCGCGCACGTCATTGCTGGCGGGGGTGACGCTATCGCGCGCCTCCCAGGCGGCTTCGATGGCGGCGGCAAGATCGGCGGACATTCGGCTTCTCCCGGGAAACAAGGCGGCACGGCGCCTATCGCCTGTGTCGTCCCGGGGCAAGCGGGCGCAGGCGCGCCGCTACGATTTCATTGCCTACATCCCCGCCAATCGCGCGAATTCGGCAGCGCGGTGGACCAGGGGCTGGACCCGTTCGGACATCGCCTTGGCGTGGGCCGAGCTGGCGGTGCCGTCGATAACCCGCTTCTTGATTCCCTGCATGATGCCCGCGAGGCGGAAGAAATTGTAGGCGAAGTACCAGTTCATGTCCGGCACGCTGGTTCGCCCGGTCTTTTCGCAATAGCGCGCGACCACCTCGTCCAATTCGGGGATGCCCAGCGCCTTGCGATCAAGGTCGGCGACGCCCGAACGTCCGCCGTTCTCGGTTACCCAGGCCATCGCCACATAGGAGAAATCGCCGAGCGGGTCGCCCAGGGTGGACAGTTCCCAGTCCAGCACGGCCAGAACCTCGGGCCGGTCCTTGGCCCAGATCATGTTGTCGATCCGGTAGTCGCCGTGAACCACGCTGGTCCGGGTCTGCTCGGGCAGGGTCGCGGGGAGCCATTCGATCAGCCGTTCCATGTCCGGCATCAGCTCGGTTTCTGAGAGCTTGTACTGCTTGGTCCAGCGATCGACCTGACGGCCGAAGTAATTGCCCGGCTTGCCGAAATCGGACAGACCCGCCGCCTCGACATCGACGGCGTGAAGCTGGGCCAGGGTGTCGATCATCGACAGGTAGGTCTGGTGGCGATATTCGGGCGCGTCGTCAGGCATGGCGCCGTTCCAGATGGTCCGGCCATCGACCATGCCCATGACGTAGAACCACGATCCGACCACATCGTCATCGGTGCACAGGCCATATTGCCGCGCGGCGGGGAAACCCGCCTTGTTGAGCGCGTTCTGGACCTTGTATTCGCGGTCGACCGCGTGGGCACTCGGCAGCAGCGGGCCGAACGGCTTGCGCCGCAGCACGTAGTTGCCGCTTTCCGCAGCGATCTTGTAGGTCGGGTTCGATTGCCCGCCCTTGAACTTGGTCAGGTGCAGCGGCCCCCTGAAGCCCTCGACATTGGCGTCCAGCCAGGTCGCCAGCTTGCCCTCGTCCAGCTTGTCCGCGCCTTCGGGTTCGACCGTGCCGACGAAGGCCTCTTCCGCGTTGAGTGTGTCGCTCATGGTCTGACCTTTCAGCTATCGAACACGATCACGCTGCGCGCAGAATGACCAGCTTTCATTTTGTCGAAGCCGTCGTTGATCGCCTCGAGCGGGATGCGCTCGGCGATGATCGTGTCAAGATCAAGCAGCCCGCGCATATAGAAATCAACGAGGCGCGGCATATCGACCGGGAAGCGGTTCATCCCCATGATCGCGCCCTGCAGTTTCTTGCCCGAGAGGAGGTCCATGGCGGAAAGGCCGACTGAATGAGTCAGCGGCATCATCCCCAGGATCGTCGCCGTGCCACCACGGCGCAGCGCCTTGACCGCCAACTCGCCCGAAGCCGGACGCCCCACCGCCTCGATCGCATAATCGACCCCGCCCCTGGTCAGCTCGATGATCTGCTCGGCAGCGTCAGGGGCCATGGCATCAACCACGTCGGTCGCGCCGAGCTTGATCGCCAGATCGCGCTTTTCAGGCATCGGGTCGGCGGCAATGATCCGTCCCGCCCCGGCGATCTTGGCCGCGTTGACGACCGCAAGGCCAACCCCGCCGCAGCCGACCACGGCAACCGTCTCGCCCGGGGTCACCTTGCAGGCGTTGAATACCGTGCCCGCGCCGGTTGTCACCGCGCAGCCGATTACCGATGCGCGGTCGAGCGGCATTTCCGGGTCGATGGCCGTGCAGGCGTGTTCGTGGACCAGCATCATCTCGGCAAAGGCCGACAGGTTGAGCATCTGGTTGACCGGGCTGCCATCGGGCCGGGTCAGGCGCGGTTCGCCACCGACCGGGCGGCGGGTTTCCGCACCAAGGCACAGCGCCATGCGCCCGGTGACGCAGAACTCGCAATGGCCGCAGAAGGCCGACAGGCAGGTGACCACCGCGTCACCCGGCTTGACCGTGCGCACCTCGCTGCCGACCGCTTCGACGATCCCCGCGGCCTCGTGCCCGGGTACCGCGGGCAGCGCGTGCGGATAGGTGCCTTCGATGAAATGCAGGTCGGAATGGCACAGCCCGCAGGCGGCGGTGCGGATCAGCACCTCGTGCGGGCCGGGCTTGCTGATCTGGAGCTGCTCGATCTCCAGCGGCTTTCCGGGTTCGACGAGGACGGCGGCTTTCATCAATCATACTCCCAAAAAACGCCCCTCCCGCAAGCGGGAGGGGAGATTGTCGTGCGCCCACCCTGCGGCCGGCGCGCGAACCTTACCGGGAAACCCCGATATCGCCCGAACTTGGTCCGGCATCGCCCTGGGGCGCATACTTGCCCAGTTCGATCCGCGCGATCGAGCGGTTGTGGACCTCGTCGGGGCCGTCGGCGATGCGCAGGGTGCGGATCCCGGCGTAGCTCTTGGCGAGGCCGAAGTCCTCGGACACGCCGCCGGCGCCGTGGGCCTGGATCGCGTCGTCGATGATGGCGAGCGCCATGCGCGGCGCCTTGACCTTGATCATCGCGATCTCGGCCTGGGCGGCCTTGTTGCCGACCTTGTCCATCATGTCCGCCGCCTTGAGACAGAGCAGGCGCGAGCATTCGATCTCGATGCGGGCTTCGGCGATGCGCTGTTCCCACACCGAATGGCTGCTGATCGGTTTGCCGAAGGCGACGCGGCTGGACAGGCGCTTGACCATCTTGGCCAGGGCTTCCTCGGCCACGCCGATGGTGCGCATACAATGGTGGATGCGGCCCGGCCCGAGGCGGCCCTGCGCGATCTCGAACCCACGGCCCTCGCCCAGCAGCATATTGCTCGCCGGGATGCGGACGTTGGTGAGCTTCACTTCCATGTGGCCGTGCGGCGCGTCGTCATAGCCGAACACCGGCAAGTGGCGGACGATCTCGACACCCGGCGCGTCAAGCTCCATCAGCACCATCGATTGCTGGGCGTGCTTCTTCGCCTCGAAGTCGGTCTTGCCCATGACGATCGCGATCTTGCAGCGCGGATCGCCAGCCCCCGATGACCACCACTTGGTGCCGTTGAGGACATATTCGTCGCCATCGCGGCGTATCGAACATTCGATGTTGGTCGCGTCGGATGAGGCGACCTGCGGCTCGGTCATCAGGAAGGCCGAACGGATTTCCCCGTTCATCAGCGGCTTGAGCCAGGCTTCCTTCTGTTCGCGCGTGCCGTAGCGGTGCAGCACTTCCATGTTGCCGGTATCGGGCGCGGAGCAGTTGAACACTTCCGAAGCCCAGCCGATCCGCCCCATCTCCTCGGCGCAGAGCGCATATTCGAGATTGGTCAGGCCGGGTCCGTCGAACTCGAACGTATCGTCAACGTGCGCCCGGCCCGACTGCGGCGGCATGAACAGGTTCCAGATTCCCTGGGCCTTGGCCCGGGCCTTCTCCTCCTCGATCACCGGCAGGACCTTCCAGCGTTCGCCGGCCTCGTCC
Source organism: Pseudomonadota bacterium (assembly GCA_018241045.1). GTDB lineage: Bacteria > Pseudomonadota > Alphaproteobacteria > Sphingomonadales > Sphingomonadaceae > Novosphingobium. Next base: position 12,394 of record JAFEEP010000209.1, read on the forward strand.
TGCTTCTTGTAGTCGCCCTGGCGCGGGCGGACGTGGTTGTCGACGAACTGGCGGACGCGGTCGCGCCAATAGACCTGCCGTTCTGTGGGGTCGAAATCCATGGGGTCTTCCTTTCCTGATACTGTCGAGTCTCGCGTGCTTCCCTGCCACGGCACGCAGGCCGCGCCAAGTGGATTTAATCGAACGATTAAGGATGCATTCCTTCCGCGTCGGGGTTGAGTTTGGCCGCGCCCAGCGCGGCGACGCGTGCTTCGTGATCGGCGCGGGTGATCGGGAAACGCCGCAGCACCAGCGCGATGCCCACGGCAAAGATTGCGACCACGATCACGTAGCTGAGCGAAAGGTGATCGATCACCTCCACCGGAACATCGCCGGGCCGCGCCTTGTCGGGCAGGCCGGCCAGCGCCAGCATCTGCCCGGTGAGGAAGATGCCCAATCCGGTCGCGCACTTCTGCATGAAAAAGTTGCCGGCGAAGAACACCCCTTCGGAGCGGCGCCCGGTTTCCACCTCCGATGCTTCGACCACGTCGGCCATCATTGACGAGGCGGAAATCATCGCCGCGACCGAGAACACGTTGCTGCAGAAGAAGAAGCCGAGGATCGGCAGGGTCGATGCACTCGTCCCCTCTTGCGGCCACAGCCCCAGGTGACGCAATCCGAACGGCATGACCCAAAAGACCATGCCGATCACTGCGGTAGCCATCGCCGTTTCGCGCTTGCCCCAGCGGCGGTGCCAGCCAGGCATGAGGAAGAAGCAGGCGATCACGCTGGCGAACAGCACCAGCGGATAGACGTCCATCGCCCCCACGGCCACCGCCTTGCCCAGGATCGTCAGGTGCCACACCGTTTCGGGCAGGCGCCAGATGAACAGGTAGAGGTAATTGCTGATCGAGAAGGTCACCCCTTGGCTGGTATAGGCCAGCGCCCCGCCCAGCAGCAGGATCAGGAAGGCGCGGTGCGAGAAGCACTCCTTGAGTTCGATGAAGGCGGTGGAGAGGCTGAACGGGTTCCTTGGTGGCGGCGGGCGAACTGCGACCCGCGAATGTTGCGCCAGTGCCGAGATAAGCACCGCGGCGGCGATCAGCACTGCGCCGAACAGGCCGTAATTGCGGTATCCGTGGGCCGAAAGCATTCCGTTCGGGCCGCTGAGGAACACGGTATAGGCGAAGAACATCGCCAGCAGCCCGCCGCCCCAGCCGAACAGGTAGCGATAGCGCATGAGGGTGGTGCGCTCGTCATAGTCGCGGGTCAGTTCGGGGACCAGCGCGACCGAGGGCACCTCGCAGCACGATACCAGGATGCGCACCGCCGCCGCCAGTCCGACCAGCCCCCAGAAGCCGGGCGCCTCGGTCTGCGCCCACAGTTCCGCCCAGACCATCGCCAGCGGGATCGGGGCGAGGTAGAGCCAGGGCAGGCGCCGCCCCCAATTGGTCACGGTGCGATCGGACAGGTAACCGACGATCGGATCGATGAAGCCGTCGATCACCAGCGCGACCATCAGCGCCAGGCTGACCGTGCGCGGGTCCATCCCCAGCACGAGGTTGCAGTAGAGCAGCAGGAAGGTCGAAAAGCCGCTGTCCTTCACCCCATAGGCGACCGACCCGAGGCCGTGGAAGACGACCAGGCGGGTCGGCAGCTTGCCGGTATCCAACGAGGCGGGCGCCCTCACTGCGCGGGGGCCGCGTTTGCCCCTTCCGCCATGGCCTCCAGCGCGTCGAACAGCCCCGGCGCATCGGGATCCCACGAATGGCGCGGACCGACGGTGATCCCACCGTCGACGATCAGCGATGCCCCGGTCATGAACCCTGCGGCATCGCTGGCCAGAAAGGCGACGGCATTGGCGATGTCTTCAGGCATTCCGGGCCGTCCGACCGGCTGGGCCGCACTCGACATCTGCAGGATCATCGACTTGGCCTGATCGACCAGTTCGGTCGGCATTTCCATCGACGCGGTGAAGATGTTGGTGTTGATGAAGCCGGGTTGCACCGCGTTGACCCGGATGCCGTAGCGGGCAAGATCGGTCGCCGCACACTTGGTCAAGTGCAACACTCCCGCCTTGGCCACGGCATAGGTGGTGGGCGAATAGCCCGGCCCGACCGCCGCGACGCTGGCAGTGTTGACGAAGCTGGCGCCCTGGCGCTGCTTCATGTGCGGCGCGGCATAGCGGATGCCCATCGCTACCGAGCGCAGCAGGAGGTCCATCGTACGGTCCCAACCATCCGCGTCGATCTCGTCGATCGGCTCGCGTGCGCCGCCCGCACCGGCGTTGTTGAACACCACGTCGATCCCGCCCTGTGCGGCGGCGGCCTGGTCCATAAGCGCCTTGATCTGGGCAACGTCGCAGACGTCACAGGCGACTGGGGTGATCCCCTCGGCCTCAGCCGCCACGGCGCGGGCGCCGTCAAGGTTGAGGTCGGCGGCGAAGACATGGGCGCCTTCGCGGGCGAACAGCAGGGTGGTGGCACGCCCGATTCCCGAAGCCGCCCCGGTGACCACGACACATTTTCCAGCGAATCGCATTGGCTTCCTCTCCATACCGCGTTTTCGACAATTTACGGACAAGATGGTCCGGGTCAATGCTGACGTGCTGACGTTACGGCAAGCGGGAATCTTTGCAAATGGCGAAATTCCGCCCTTGCGCCGGGGCGCCGACTCGCTTTAACCTCGCAGTTAAGAAGGGAGTGGAAATTGCATGTCCGACCTTGAGAATTTTCGCCGGGAAATCCGCACCTGGCTCGAAGCAAATTGTCCGGCCGAAATGCGCGAGCCGGTCAAGGACGAGGATGACGTCTGCTGGGGTGGGCGCAATTTCCACTTCAAGAACGCGGCGCAGAAAGCCTGGCTCGAAGTCTGCGCGGCCAAGGGCTACACCGTGCCCGACTGGCCGAAACCCTATGGCGGCGCGGGGTTTAGCGCGGCCGAGGCCAAGGTCTGGCGCGAGGAACTCGCCCGGTTGGGCGCCCGCCCGCCGCTCTCCTCGTTCGGCATCTGGATGCTCGGCCCGGCGCTCCTCAAGTTCGGCACCGAGGAGCAGAAGGTCCACTATCTGGGCCAGATCGCGCGGGGTGAGATTCGCTGGTGCCAGGGCTATTCCGAACCGGGTTCGGGATCGGATCTGGTGTCCCTGCAGACCTTTGGCGAGGACAAGGGCGATCACTGGGTGGTCAACGGCCAGAAGATCTGGACCTCCTACGCCGACAAGGCCGACTGGATCTTCTGCCTGGTCCGTACCGACAAGACGAACAAGTACCAGGGGATCAGCTTCCTGCTGTTCGACATGGCCAGCCCCGGCGTTTCGACCAAGCCGATCCTGCTGATCAGCGGCAATTCGCCGTTCTGCGAAACCTTCTTCGACAACGTCTCGGTCCCCAAGAACCAGATTGTCGGCGAGCTGAACCGCGGCTGGGACGTCGCCAAGTACCTGCTCGGGCATGAGCGCGAGATGATCTCCGCGACGGGCGGGGGCGACCGCGCCGGATCGCTCGGTGCTTCGGTATCGCGCGCCGGGGCGTTGCAGGACCCGGTGTTGCGCGCCGACCTTGCCCAGTTCGATGTCGATGCCCTGGCCTTCTCTGCGATGAGCGAGAAGTTCATGGACGAGGTCAAGGTCGGCCGCGGCCATCCGGCTCAGCCCAACATGATGAAATATGCCGGGACAGAGCTGAACAAGCGCCGCCTCGAACTGGTCATGGCCGCCGGGGGCAGCGCCGCGCTCGAATGGGACAGCGAGGCCTCGAACGGCGGATCGCACGCCCGCAACTGGCTGCGGACCAAGGCCAATTCGATCGAGGGCGGCACCAGCGAAGTGATGCTGGGGGTCATTTCCAAACGCATCCTCGACCTGCCGGGAGCCTGATCCATGCCGCTTTATCATTCCGACGATCAGGTGATGCTTGCCGATACCGCGCGTCAGTTCATGGCCGACGAGGGTGCGATCGCCAAACAGTTGCGGCACTTCCGCGACATCCAGTGCAAGGACGGCTTCGGCCATGCCTTGTGGAAGCAGTTGGCCGAGCTGGGCTTCACCGGCATTCTCGTCAGCGAGGCTGACGGCGGGCTGGGCATGGGCCATGTCGAGGCGGGGATCGTGCTCGAGGAGATCGGGCGCAACCTCACCCCCTCGCCCTTCCTGACCAGCGCAGTCGCCGCCGCCACCGCGCTGGGCGCGGCCAGCGACGACCTGCGCGGGCGTTATCTGCCCGGGCTGCTATCGGGAGACAGCGTGTTTGCCGTCGCAATCGACGAGAGCCGCAAGCACCATCCACAACGCATCGCCACCCGCGCCGAACGCAGCGGCAACGGCTTCAAGCTCAATGGTTCCAAGACCTTCGTGATCCAGGGCTCCAGCGCCGAGATGCTGGTGGTCGCGGCGCGAACCGCCGGGGCTGACGATGACGCCGACGGGATCACCCTGTTCGCCGTGCCGCGCGACGCGGCGGGGCTTAGCCAGGAGGCGGCGCGGCTGGTCGATTCGTCGATGGCCAGCCACCTCAAGCTCGACAACGTCCAGCTTGATGCCGATGCGGTGATTGGTGAGGTTGATGGCGGGCGCTCCGTACTCAATCGGGTGCTGAACGCGGGCCGGGTCGGCGCCGCAGCGGAAAGCGTCGGGGTCGCCTCTGGCGCGTTCGACATGACCACCACCTACCTCAAGCAGCGCAAGCAGTTCGGCAAGCTGATCGGTGAGTTCCAGGCGCTGCAACACCGCGCCGCGCATCTGTATTCGGAAATCGAGATCGCCCGCGCCGCGACGATCAAGGCCCAGCAACTGCTCGACGCGGGCAGCGAGAAGGCCGACCTGATGGTCTCGGTCGCCAAGGCCAAGGCGGGCAAGGCCGCAGGCCTCGCGGTGCGCGAAGGGGTGCAGATGCACGGCGGGATCGGCATGACC
>JAFEEP010000020.1 GCA_018241045.1 Pseudomonadota bacterium
AACGGAGCCGAGAGAGATGAATACCGCGATCAAGGCCAAGCACCAGCGGCTCGTCCTGGTCCTGATTGCGCTCGCCGCGCTGATCGGGGCGGGGCTGCTCGCCGCCTGGGCGCTGCGCAACCAGGCGAGCTATTTCTACCTGCCCGCGCAGATGGCCAGCAATCCGCCCGAAGCGGGCCGCGCGGTGCGGCTGGGCGGCATGGTCGAACCGGGCTCGCTCAAGAAGGAAGCCGACGGGGTGACGCTGGCCTTCGTCGTTGGCGATGGCAAGGCGCGGGTTCCGGTGCGCTTCAAGGGCATTGCGCCCGACCTGTTCAAGGAAGGATCGGGCGTCGTCGCAGAAGGGCGGATCGGCCCGGATGGAACCTTCGTTGCCGACAATCTCCTCGCCAAGCATGACGAGAAATATGTCCCGCGCGAGATGAAGGACATGACCGAGGCCCAGGCGCGCAAGACGGTGCAGGAAACCCGGTGATCGCCAATTTCGGTCTTGCCGCGCTGTGGTTCGCCGCCGCACTTGCCGCGCTCCAATTGCTCGTCGGGGCGCTGGTCCTGCGCGGCGCCACGCCGCAGCTCGCCGGGCTGGTCCGCCCGGTCGCGGTGGTCCAGGGCCTGCTGACGGCGCTGGCCTTCGCCGCACTGATCACCGTGTTCTGCCAGACCGACCTGTCGGTAAGGCTGGTGGCTATGAACTCGCACTCGGCCAAGCCCTTCCTCTACAAATTCGCCGGAGCCTGGGGCAATCACGAAGGCTCGATGCTGCTGTGGGTGACGATCATGGGGCTGGCCGGCGGTTTCGTCGCGCTGGTCGAGCGGCGCCTGCCCGAACGAACCATGCTGGCGACGCTGGCCGCCCAGGCCTTCGTCAGCCTGGGTTTCTACGCCTTCCTGCTGCTCGCCTCGAATCCCTTCGCGCGGCTTGATCCTGTTCCGGTCGAGGGGCAGGGGCTCAATCCGCTGCTGCAGGATCCGGGCCTCGCCTTCCACCCGCCGACGCTCTACGTCGGTTATGTCGGGCTTTCGATCGCTTTCAGCTTCGCGGTCGGCGCACTGATCACGCGCGAGGTATCGCCCGCCTTCGCCCGCGCCATGCGGCCCTGGGTGCTCGGCGCATGGATCTTCCTGACGCTGGGGATCACCGCGGGATCGTACTGGGCTTACTACGAACTCGGTTGGGGTGGCTGGTGGTTCTGGGATCCCGTCGAGAACGCCAGCCTGATGCCCTGGCTTGCCGCGACCGCCTTGCTTCATTCGGCGAGCGTCCTTGCCTCGCGCAATGCGCTGCGCGCCTGGACGGTGATGCTGGGGGTAGTCGCCTTCTCGATGTCGATGGTCGGCACCTTCCTGGTCCGCTCGGGCATCCTCACCAGCGTCCACGCCTTTGCCGTCGATCCGACTCGCGGGGCCTTCATCCTCGGCCTGCTGGCGATCTACATTGGCGGGGCGTTGCTGCTCTTCGCCCTGCGCGCCGGGACGGTGACCGAGGGTGAGCGCTTTGCCGTGGTCAGCCGCGAAGGTGCGCTGGTGGTCAACAACGTCATGCTTTCGGCGACGCTGGGCATCGTCCTGATCGGCACGCTTTATCCACTCCTCGCCGAAGCGCTGGGCAGCAAGGTTTCGGTCGGCCCGCCCTATTTCAACCCGATGACCGCCGTGTTCGTCCTGCCGATGCTGGTGGTGCTGGCGATCGGCCCGCTGTTGCGCTGGCGGCGCGACACCTTCGCCCGTGTTGCGCGGCGGCTGGCCCTGCCTCTGGTGCTGGGCCTGGTCGGGCTGGGCTTCATGATGTCACGCGGCACTGGCCTGCTTCCCGCGCTGGGCATGACGCTGGCCACCGGCCTGCTCGTCGCGACGCTGCTGCCGCTCGCCGGGCGCCGGTTGCGCACGGTTACGCTGCCGTTGTGGGGCATGGTCCTCGCTCACTTCGGCGTTGCCGTCGCGCTGTTCGGCATGGCGGCGGATAGCGCCTTCACCCAGGAACGACTTGTCGCGGTCAAGCTGGGCGAGGCCACTGCGGTCGGTCCCTGGCAAGTCACGTTGCGTGCGATCGAGCCGATCGCCGGTCCCAACTGGACCGCGCTCGAAGGCGATCTCGCTGCCGCCTATGAAGGGGGCAAACCGACGATCCTGCGCCCGCAATCGCGCAGTTTCTGGGCGCCGCTGCAACAGACCAACGAATCCGCGCTGCTGACGCGCTGGAACGGGCAGCTCTATGCCGTGCTGGGCGACCGCGCCGAGGATGGGCGCTGGCAGTTGCGGCTGTGGTGGAAGCCCTTCGTCACCCTGATCTGGATCGGCGGAGCGCTGATCGGACTGGGCGGGCTGCTCGCACTGATCGGCCGGGTCGCCAGCGATGTGCGGCGGCTCGTCGCGGTCGACAAGATCGCCTATCGCCGCAAGAGGCAGGGACGGTGAGCGAGGCGACGTCTCTTCCACCGAAGGCATCGCCGTGGGCCTTGTGGCTGCCGCTGGTGCTGTTCGCCGGGTTTGTCGCGCTGGTCCTTGTCGGGCTGTTCCGTCCCGCGAGCCGCGACATCAAGAGCGCGCTGGTCGGAAAACCGCTGCCCGCGTTCAAGCTCAACGCCGCGGTGCCCGATCGCCCGGGCCTGACCAGCGCCGACATGGCGGGCGGCAAACCGCGCCTGCTCAACATCTTCGCCAGTTGGTGCGTACCCTGCGCCGCCGAAGCGCCTCAGCTCGAGGCGCTGCGCCTTGCCGGGGTTGAGATCGACGGCGTGGCGATCCGCGACAAGACCCCCGATCTCCAGCGTTTCCTGGCGCGCAACGGCAATCCCTATGCCCGGATCGGTGCCGACGATGTCAGCGCGATCCAGTTCGCGATCGGATCGTCGGGGGTGCCCGAAAGCTTCGTGATCGATGCGCGCGGGGTGATCCGCTATCAGCACATCGGTGACATTCGGGCCGAGCAGGTGCCGATGATCCTCGACAAGCTCAAGGAGGCCGAACAGTGATCCGCTTCCTTTTCTCGCTGATCATGCTCGCGCTGGCCGTGCCGGTCGCGGCGCAGGACAAGCTGCCACCTGCACCCTACGCCTATCGCCAGCTCTCCGACCCGGCCAAGGAGGCGCGGGCCAAGGCGCTGATGGAAACGCTGCGCTGCCTGCAAT
>JAFEEP010000210.1 GCA_018241045.1 Pseudomonadota bacterium
CAGGTTCCTCCCATCAACTTGTGCGCGGTGACCACCGCCTCGGCGATCTCGGCAATACGGCGGCCCTGGTCCATCGCGGTCTTGCGCAATTCGGCATAGGCCTGCGGTTCGGCAATGTGCCGGGTGTCCATCAGGATGCGTTTGGCCCGGTCGATGCAGTCGCGCTCGGCCAGCTTGCCCTGGGCGTCGGCCAGATCGCTTTGCAGCCGCGCGAAGGCGTTGAAGCGCCGCACCGCGAGATCGAGGATCGGGCGGATGCGATGCGGGGTAAGGCCATCGACGACGTAAGAGGAAACGCCCGCGTCGATCGAGGCGGCGATCGCCTCGTCATCGCTGTCGTCGACGAACATCGCGATCGGCCGGGCAACGGCGCGGCTCACCGCGAAGTATTCCTCCAGCACGTCGCGCGAGGGATTGCCGAGGTCGATCAGCACGATGTCGGGCGCGATTTCGCCGATCCGGGCGACAAGGCCGCGGCGCTCTGTGACGACGAAGATTTCGCAATCATCGAACGCAGCCAGACCTTCGTGGATCACCGCGGCGCGCGTGGCGCTTTCATCGACGATGGCAATGCGCATGGCCCTTTGTGCACTGCAACATGGAACGGATCAATCGCGATCGCGTGACGCATGGAGCGTTCATGGCCTTTCCTGGGTTGGAACAAGCTGTTGCATGGATTATCGCATGAACCTGCGGCCAGTTCACGGACCGCGAAGGGGCCTGCAATGGACAAGCAAGCGAACGATCCGGTCATCGACATCTTCACCGAACCCGATCCGATCGATCCCGATGCCCTGGCCAACATGGGGCCCCTGCGCCACCTGGCGGGAATATGGGAGGGGCGCGGCGGTACCGACATTGCCCCCAAGGCAGAAGGGCCGGAACGCAAGCCATACAGCGAACGGGTGACGATGCAGCCGATTGACCCGCAGGCCAATGGGCCACAACTGTTCTATGGCCTGCGTTATCACCTTCACATCAACACGCCGGGAGAGGATACGACCTTCCATGATCAGACCGGGTATTGGTTGTGGGAACCGGCCACGGGGCTGATCATGCAGACGCTGGCGATCCCGCGCGGGCAGATCGCGCTCGCCTCGGGCCATGCCACTCCCGATTCGCGCCGGATCGTCGTCGAAGCCAGGCGGGGAGAAACCAACTATGGCATCTGCTCGACCGATTTCCTCGAAAAGTCGTTCCGCACCGACAGCTATCGCCTGCAGATCGACATCGCCGACGATGGAACGTGGCGCTATCACCAGACGACCACGATGATGGTTCTGGGGCAAGACAAGCCGTTCAGCCACGAGGACCGCAACAAGCTGGTCAAGGTGGGCGAGGTCGACGTCAATCCCTGGCTGAAGATCGTCAGGGGGCAGGCACCGGCCTGACCGTCACACGATCCAGCGTGCCTCGCGCTTTTCGAGGAAAGCGGCGATCCCTTCGCGCGCGTCTGGGTGGACGATGTTTTCCAGCGCCTCAGCGCGCGCCAGGGCATAGGCTTCGGGCAGCGGCAGGGCGGACTGGTTGCGGAACGACTGCTTGCCCCGGCGCAGCACCGAAGCCGATTTGCTGGCGATCGTGGTGGCCAAGGCATCGACCGCCTCGTCCAGCTTCTCCGGTTCGTGGAGCGAATTGACCAGACCAATCTGCAAGGCATGATCGGCGGGAAACAACTTGCCGGTCGCCAGCATCATCATCGCCTGCTTGCGCCCGACGGTGCGGCTGAGCGGGACCTGCGGGGTGTGGCACCAGAAGCCGATGTTGACCCCCGGCACGCCAAATCGCGCGGCGGTTGAGGCCAGCGCGAGGTCGCAGGCGGCGACCAGTTCGCAACCTGCCGCCGTTGCCACGCCTTCGACTTTGGCGATTACGATCTGCGGTTGGGCCATCACCTGTTGCATCAGCGTGGTGATCCCGGCGAAATCGGCTTCGAGGAAAGCCGGGTCTGGATCGCCGTGAAACTCGTTGAGGTCGTGCCCGGCGCTGAAGATCCGCCCGCCCATGCCCGAAATCACGATCACCTTGATCGCCTCGCGCGGGGCAAGATCGGTGAGCGCCTGACGCAGTGCGGTGACAAGGTCCATCGACAGGCTGTTGCCCGCCTGTGGCCGGTTGAGCGTGATCCGGGCAATGGCCCCCGCTTCGGCGGTCAGCACCACGGCATCATGGTCAGTCATGGAGCACCTTGGCCGCGGTCTTGTTCATGAACGCTGCCAGCCGGTCTTTCGATGCCGGTTGGGTGTTGGTGATCCCGGCGATGAAGGCTTCGGCATAGAACGCGTCGTTGGCGGGCATATTGCCGATGTGGGCAATCCCAGACGTGATCGCGAAATTGGACAGCGGCGGATTTTGCGCGGCCTTGCGCGCAATTTCCAGCGCCCGCTCCACACTGCTGCCGGGGGTAAGGTACTGGCAAAGTCCAACCGCCACGGCTTCATCGCCGGCATAGATTCGCCCGGTCAGCATCATGTCGATCATCCGCGCCTCACCCACCAGCCGGGCAACGCGGACCGTGGCGCCGCCGCCGGTGAAAATCCCGCGCTGGCCTTCGGGCAGGGCGAAATAGGTGGTGGGATCGGCCACACGGATATGGAACGCCGAGGCCAGTTCCAGCCCGCCGCCCACCACCGCGCCGTTAAGCGCGCCGACCACCGGCTTGCCGCAATGCTGGATCGCATCGAATGCCGCGTGCCAGCGGCGGCAGATGTGCATGAAAGCGCTGGCGCTGCGGTCTTCCAGATGATGCTCGATCAGGTCAAGCCCGGCGCAGAACACATTGCCATTGGCCTTGACCACCACCGCGTGCACGCCATCGCTGCGACGAACCCAGTCGAACAAAGCGGCCAGTTCCTCGATAAATGCGGCGGACAGGGCGTTGCGCTTTTCGGCCCGATCGAGCGTGACGATCAGCACATCACCGTCGCTTTCAGCCTGCATGAACGCCAGCGGCGGCATCGGGTCAGCCAAGTTCAAGCTCCATTTCCATCGCCTTGCGCATCTCGAACTTCTGCGCCTTGCCGGTGACGGTCATGGTGAACGCCTCGACCACCCGAACATGGCGCGGCACCTTGTAATGCGCGATCCGGCCCTTGCAGTGGGCGATCACCTCGGCCTCGCTCAAGGTCGCGCCGTCCCTGGCGATGACCCAGGCGCAGACTTCCTCACCGAATTTCTCATCGGAAACGCCGAACACCTGGGCGTCGGAGATCGCCGGGTGAGTCAGCAGGAACTCCTCGATCTCACGCGGGTAGATGTTCTCGCCGCCGCGGATGATCATGTCCTTGATCCGCCCGGTAATGCGGACATAGCCCTTGGCGTCCATCGTCGCGAGATCGCCCGAATGCATCCAGCCATCGGCATCGATTGCCTCGGCGGTCTTTTCAGGATCGTCCCAATAGCCGAGCATGACGGCGTAGCCGCGCGAGCAGTATTCGCCCTGTTCGCCGATCGGCAGGGTGCGCCCATCAAGCCCGACCACCTTGGCCTCGGCATGGGGGTGAACCCGGCCCACGGTGCTGACGCGCTCCTCCAGCGGATCGTCGGTGGCGGTTTGGGTGGTCAGCGGGCTGGTCTCGGTCATGCCGTAGCCGATCGTCACCTCGGTCATATTGAGCCGGTCCATCACCGCGCGCATCGTTGCGGTGGGGCAGGGCGATCCGGCCATGATCCCGGTGCGCAGCGTCGCGACGTCATAGCTGTCGAGATCGGGCCGACCGAGTACGGCGATGAACATGGTCGGCACGCCGTAAAGCGCGGTGCAGCCCTCGGCCTGAACGGCCTCAAGCGCGAGCTGCGGGTCGAAAGCCTCACCCGGATAGACCATTGCCGCACCGCTGGTCAGCGCGGCAAGGTTGCCCAACACCATGCCGAAGCAGTGGTAGAGCGGCACCGGGATGCAGATCCGATCCGCCGGGGTCAGCTTGATCGTCTGGGCGGTGTAGTAGCCGTTGTTGAGGATATTGCGGTGCGTCAGCGTCGCGCCCTTGGGAAAGCCGGTGGTTCCGCTGGTGAACTGGATGTTGATCGGGTCGTTGCGATCCAGCGTTGTGGCGACGGCGTCGAGCGCGGCGCGATCGGGATCAAGCCGCAGGCTGGCCCAGGGCAGGAACCCCTCGTGCTCGTCATCGCCTAGCGCCACCATCAGCCGCACCTGTGGCAGCTTGTCGGGGCCAAGCTCGCGCAGCATGGCGATATAATCGCTGGTCTTGAACCGGGCAGCGGTGACCAGCACCGTGCAGCCGACCTTGTTCAGCGCATATTCCACCTCGCTGGTGCGATAGGCCGGGTTGATGGTTACCAGCACTGCGCCAATCCGGGCGGTGG
>JAFEEP010000211.1 GCA_018241045.1 Pseudomonadota bacterium
AGAGGACATATTCGCTGGGCCGCGTCTTGCCCGGCTGCACCCCGATGACGTTGTGCGACATGGCCCGTTCGATCGTGTTGTCGAAGCTGAGGCTGGCGGTCGCGCCGAGCGGAACGGCCTTGAACCCCTTCTCCCCCGCTGCCGCCGTCAACGCGGCGAGATCCTGGCCCGATGCCTTGAAGATCTGTTCGGCCACGCCCTTCTGGATCCAGCCGTTGGCCTGGGTCTGGTCCATGCCGTTGTTGGCGCTGGCGACGAAGTTCTGCTTGCCCGACCAACTTGATTGCACCACCTGCCAGCCATAGGCCGCCGGGAAGGTATCGTGCACGATCAGCGCACCTGCCGCGCCCTGACGCGCCGCCTCCTCGAACTTGTAGGTCCAGCGGCCGTAATAGGTCATCCGTCGGCCCTTGAACAAACCATCCTCGCCGCTCATCGCATAGTCCGGGTCGTTGACCAGGATCACCGCGATCTTGCCCTTCATGTCCAGCCCGGCATAGTCGTTCCAGCCCAGTTCGGGCGCGTTGATGCCATAGCCGACGAAGACCAGCGGGGCATCGGCGATCCGCGTTTCAGGCGTGATGCGGTACGATCCCGCGACGAAATCGCTGCCGGGGGCAAAGCTCAGCGTCTGTCCGCCCGCCTTGACCGTCAGCGGCGAGACATCTTTCGCCTCGAGCATCACTGTCGGCACGTCCTGGGTCCACTTGCCATGGTTGCCGGGCTTGAGCCCCGCCGCCTTGAAGTCTGCTATGATTGCATCAACGGTTTTCGTTTCCGCCGCCGTCCCCGGCCCGCGCCCCTCGAACGCGTCGGACGACAAGGTCTGCGTTACCTCCTTCAACGTGTCGACCGAAATCGCCGGTCCCCGGGGCGAGGTGGCGAGCGCGGCAGCGCCAAGCGCGCAGGTGGATGAAGCGCAGAGCGCGGCGATCAGGCGGAGCGGGGATTTCTGCATGGGGAGGGCCTTTGCCAATGCGGAGATGAACCGGCGATGTGGCAGAGCGCCCGGCGCGCGGCAAGGGCGGGCTCTACCAGCGGCGTGATCCAACCGCTTGATTGCAGGCGCCGGGCAAGGCAGGGCAGGGTCGATGACTGCCGACTGGACCGGAGCGCTTGAGCGCGCGCGCCGCAATGCGCCCTTCCTCGCCCATGGGCTTGATCGTCAGCCCGCGCTTGAGGCGCTGCTTGCGGCGGGTGACGGCGCAGGCGCATTGATCTGGGCCTGGGCGGCGGGCGACGGGGCAGAAACGGTCGGATCGGCGCTGCGGCGTGAAAAGCTCGCGCTGGCGACAGCGCTGGCGATTGGCGATCTGGCCGGCGAATTTCCGCTGCCGACCGTTACCGGCGAATTGTCTGCCTTGGCCGACCGCGCGCTCGACTCGGCGATCGCCGATGCGATCCGCCAGCGCCTGCCCGATGCCGAACCAGCCGGGTTCCTCGCACTCGCGCTGGGCAAACACGGCGCGCGGGAGCTGAACTACAGCTCGGACATCGACCCGATCCTGCTTTACGATCCCATGCTGCTGCCTCGGCGCGAGCGTGACGAACCGGGCGAGGCGGCGCAGCGGGTGGCGCGCACCCTGATGCAGACGATGAGCCACATGGACGCCGAGGGCTATGTCTTCCGGGTCGACCTGCGGCTGCGCCCGGCCTCGGAAGTCAGCCCCTTGGCGATCCCGATCGAGGCGGCGCTGACTCATTACGAAAGCTCGGCGCTGGCGTGGGAACGCGCGGCCTTCATCCGCGCCCGCGCCTGTGCCGGTGATCTGGCTGCGGGCGAGGCGTTCCTCGGCGCGATCCGTCCCTTCGTCTGGCGCAAAAGCCTCGACTTCGGGGCGATCACCGAGATCGGGCGGCTGACTCACCGCATCCGTGCCAGTCACGCCGGTCCCACCCGGCCCGGCCCCGGCTTCGACGTCAAGAAGGGGCGCGGCGGGATTCGCGAGGTCGAGTTCTATGCCCAGACTCACCAGTTGATCCACGGCGGGCGCAACCCCGCGCTGCGCCTGCGCGGCACCCGCGCCAGCCTGGATGCCCTGGCCGAAGCCGGACTGATCGATGCTCAGGACGCGCTGGTACTGGGCGAGAGCTATGACCGCCTGCGCCAGATCGAGCATCGACTGCAGATGGTCGCCGACCAGCAGACTCACACCCTGCCACTCGATCCCTCCGCGCTCGATGGCGTGGCCCGGCTCGACGGGCTGGAGAATGGCGCCGCGCTGCTGGCCGAGCTGGACGCGATCACCGAAGCGGTGGGTAGCCGCTACGACAGGCTGATCGCCCAACACGGCCACGATCCGGGGACCACCACCCTTGTCGCCGCGCCGCAGGGCGATGCCCTGACCGCCGAGCTGGCCGGGCTGGGCTTCGACGATCCCGCCATGCTCGCCGCGCGGATCGACGGCTGGCGCTCGGGCAAGCTGCGCGCGCTGCGCAGCGAAGCCGCCCGCGCCGCTTTCGAGGCGATCCAGCACCCCTTGCTCAGCGCATTCGCCTCGTCTCCGGAGCCGCAGCGCGCGCTGCTGCGCTGGGAACAATTGCTCACCAACCTGCCCAGCGCGGTGAACCTGTTCCGCCTGCTCGAGGCGCGGCCCGCCTTGCTCGAACTGCTCGCCCGGATTCTCAGCCTCGCTCCGCCGCTGGCCGATGCACTGGCCCGGCGCGCCGACTTGCTCGATCCGCTGATCGACGCCTCGGCCTTCGATCTACCCCCCGCGGTCGATGAACTGGCCGCCGACCTGATCCGCGGCGAGGCCGACGACGATTACGAACGCCTGCTCGACCGGGTTCGGCGCAAGGTCGGCGAATTGCGTTTCCTGCTTGGGGTGCAACTGATCGAGGGCGCGCGCGACCCGCTGGAGATCGGGGCGGCGCTGTGCCGCGTCGCCGAAGCCGCCTTGCGGGTGCTGAGCGAAGCCGCCGGGGCCGAGTTCGCCCGCGCCCACGGGCGCATAGCGGGGAGCGAATTGCTGGTCATGGGTTATGGCCGGCTTGGCGGCGGGGTACTGACCCACGCCTCCGACCTTGACCTGGTGTTCCTGTTCAGCGGCGAGCACGGCGCGGAGAGCGACGGTGCGCGTCCGCTCGGCGCGACGCTCTACTACAACCGGCTCGCCCAGCGGGTTACCGGCGCGCTGTCGGTACCGACCGCCGAGGGGGCATTGTACGAGGTCGATACCCGGCTGCGTCCGTCCGGCGCGCAAGGGCCGCTGGCTGTCAGCCTCGACAGCTTTTCGCGCTACCAGCACGAAGCGGCCTGGACGTGGGAGCACATGGCCCTCGCGCGGGCGCGGGTGCTGGTCGGCACGCCAGCCGACCGCGCCGCGCTGGAGGGCATCGTCCATGATGTCCTGACCATGCCGCGCGATCCGGTGAAGCTGCGCGCTGACG
>JAFEEP010000212.1 GCA_018241045.1 Pseudomonadota bacterium
CCGATCTTCGCAACTCGGATGTCCGCGAACAGCGCCAAGACCGGCCTATACCCAGCAAGAAGGGCCTGCAGCAACACCACGCACGGGGGTTCCCCCACCGGGCATGCAGGCGTATAGTCAGTGAATGTCACATTCACTGTTCGATTAAGGAGAAACGCCATGACCATCACCCAGACCGCCGCCCCTACGGGCACCGCGGTCACCATCACAGGAACCATCCGCACCCCGCTCACCCTCGTCCGCCGCCTCCCCGACCGCCGAGCACGAGTAGGGTTCCGCGTCGACACCGACGCCGGCCCCTACAACGTCCACGCCAACGGCGCCCTCGCCGAGCTGCTCCGACTGACAACGCACCGCGGGGACCGCGTCACCGTCCACGCCCCCGCCGCCACGTTCAGCCACCCGGACCAGACCATCCCCGACCTCGAAGCCGACAGCGTCGAACTCGACCTCCACTGACCCGCGACGAAGATGGACACCACCGACGCACCACCAGGGAGCACCATGACCCGCATCTTCCACGTCAACGGCAAGCCCGTCGACGTCACCGACGCCGCGGCCGTCCAGGCACTCACCCCGGACGAGTACGCCGACCTGCTCACGCAGACCCTCAACGACACCGACGCGAACGACACCGAGATCATCGGACTGCGCCAGGACCAGCCGCCCACCGGCACAGGGTTCATCATCATGAATCCGCCCACAGAGGAGGCCGAGCATGCCTAACCCCGCCCCCACCACGACCGGCACCGACAGCTCCCTCCTCACCCCCATCCAGCGCCAACGCGCACTCACCCTCTCCGACGCACTCTGGCGCCTCCGCACCGGCCAGCACGACGCCGGCGACGACATCACCCTGACCATCCCCGCACCCGCCATCGAAGGTATCGAGAAGATCCTGTTCGCCCTCGCCGAAGGGGATCTGCGGTTCGCGTCCGTGCGGGCCGGTCAGCTGATGGATGGTGTCAGCGCGGCGCTGCGCGATCGCGCAGTGGGGGAGCCGTGGCGGGCAGCGTTCGATCACGCCCGCCAAGACGGACACAACGAGGCCGAGGCGCGTGAGTTCGCCGACGAGTACGCCGCCTACGTGGAGGACCGGCAGTACGAGCTGCGCGACCCCGACCTGCCGATCCCCTCACCGAGCGACTACACCCGATGACCGGGGCTGCACCGTCGTCCGTCACTCTGGATGTGCGCGCGACGATCGTGCGAACGATCCAGCAGCACACCGACGAGCCTGACGAAGAGGCAGGTTTCATCGCCGACGACATCATGGACGCACTGAACCTGGGCAGTGAGCTCACGGTCGCCGTCCCGAGGCCGCGGCGCCGTGGCGAGCATGACTGGCCGTGCGCGCTGTTCTACACCGGCAATTGGAACGGCCAACAGCCACGCGCCCGATGCAGCTGCCCGCCGGTAGCGGATGAGTCCGTGTCATGAAGGATCCACGCCAGCTCTCGCAGGCCGAGCTCGACGAGTACCTCGACCAGCTCATCAATGAGGGGAACGACGACAGCCCCGAGTTCCACCGCGCGTACCAGGTCTGGGAGGAGCTCAACGGCTGACCCAGACCTCGACCGCAATCCTCGGGCCCCGCTCACCGGCGGGGCCCGATTTCTGTCCGCGAACACACCCAACACCGGCCTATACCCAGCAGACGAACGGGAGAGGCCATGTGCGACGACATCGACCACGGAGGGCGACGGTGCCCGTCGTCGACAGCCGCGGGGCAGCGACGCCGGCGTGCGGAGAAGCGTGAGCAGAACGCCGAGAAGCAGCTTGAGGCCTTCATCGGGGCAACCCCGTTCCGGCCGGTCTCTGGCGAGCTGATGCGAATGAGCTCCCGCCCCAGCTACTACGACACCGACGAGTGGATCGAGTACGAAGACACCCTCCGCGCCGCCGCGGAACGCCACGGCATCGAGATCTCGGAGCCGCAGCACGCGGACGGGCTCTGGGAAGGCGCATCTGAACCAGCCGGCGCCTACATCGTCCGCGCGGACAGCTTCGAGCAGGTCACCGACTGGGCGGGAGAGCTCGCAGGACGGTATGAGCAGGACAGCATCATGGCCGGGTACTTCGACCCGGACGGACCTGACCGGGTTTACAGCTTCGCCGCCGACACCGGCTCGCAGCTGCAGGTCCAGGAGACTCTCGACATCCTCCGCGCCGCCGGCGCACCAGGTGGCAGGCTCTACGACGGCAAGCTCGAGATCGCCGAACCCGCCGAGTACCCGCTGCCGGCATCCGCCGTGAACGCGATCGCCGCACGTCTCGGCACGTCGCCCACCTTCGCTCGAGCGCACGTCGCGTTCGTGCCAGGCACCGACAGCTACCAGCGCCACCAGCCCATCAAGGAGATCCAATCGCTCAGAGAGCGATACGCCGACGCGCACGGGTTCCCGCAACGCAAACCCATCCCCCGGCTGACCGAGCTCGACGACATCGCTGCAGCGCGCGCCTACGCGGCCGCAGCCCACGAACCCACCCACCCACAGGTCGCCCGGTCTTACCGAAGCCTGCGCCAGCACATCGGCGCGCAGTGGGACATGCTCACGGAAGCCGGCTACACCTTCGAGCCCTGGCACGGAGAGACCGAGCAGCCCTACGCCGACTCCGCCGCGATGCTCGACGATCTGCGACAGAACAAGCATCTGTTCTACTTCCGCACCGAGGTCTCGCAGCACACCGAAGGCGCTCTACCGCCGGACCACCCGATGGCACGCACCGTGACCGTCACCCTCCCCTCGGGAGAGCGCGCGCCGATGCTCGCCAACGACGTGTTCCGCGCTGTCCACGACGCAATCGCCCACAGTGAAGGGCACCAATTCGGCCCCTACGGGGAGAAGCGCGCCTGGTGGACGCACCGGGCATGTCTCCCCCGCGAAGCGCGTCTCGCGCTGTGGTGCGAGACGCGCGCACAGAACTGCTGGACCAACGCCGGCCCACACATGACTGCTGAGACCGAGCCCGGACACCCGCGACTCCTCCGCCGAGGAGAAGAGGGCTGGATCCCGTTGAGCGACCGTCCCTACGCGCAGCAGAAGTGCTGCCGCGTGGACACCGCGCTCCTCTAGCGCGTCAGAGCCCTCGGGCGATCTCGTGCGCCAGCGCCGAGGGGAACGCCTCATAGTCGTCTGTACCGACCGCGAGGATCCTCACGGTCGCATCCTCCTCGAGGAACGCGGCATCGGTTGACGCGCGTCGCCGATCAGCCTAGCATCAGTGAATGTCACATTCACTAGTGTTCGATCTGAGGAGGACACCATGACCACCGTCATCAAGATCACGCCTGCCGGCGAGGTCAGCACCATCGACGTCGACGAGCTCGCCGACTATCAGCAGGAAGTCGGCGGGTGGATCGCAGAGCTGCGCCTGACCAACGGGCACGCTCTACTCGTCGACGAGGAGGCGGGCATCAAGAGCACCGAGCCCAACCTGCTCGCGTCGCTCTACCTGACCCAGCACGGCCGCGGCACCCTGCTGTTCAGCAACGCGCTCATCGTCGGGCTGCACGCCAGAAGCGGCGAGTGGACCGACGTCGCCCCCGACGTCGACGAGCAGCTGCGCGCGATC
>JAFEEP010000213.1 GCA_018241045.1 Pseudomonadota bacterium
GGCGTCCATTGCCTTGCGCGCCACCGCCTCATCCAGCGCGCCGTCCATGACCAAGCGCCGGGCGATGCCGGTGATACCCATCAGATTGGCGGCGGTTGCGGTATTCATCGTTGTCAGGCCCTTGTAGAGCACGGTGACTTTAGCGCAAACAAAGGGGTTCGCGAACCCAGCTCAGGGTTGTCGGAGGGAGGTGATGACATCTTTGCAGCGGTAGAGCCAGTACTGGCCCAGTGGCGCGGCAGTCGCTATGTCTCTTGGAATCCAACTGCCAAACGTGCGGATCGGTTCGCGAAAAGGCAGGATCAGGAAATCCGGAGGCGCCGGGCTGCCAGGGGCGCAAGCCGCTTCTAGGCTGGCCGGGCTCAGCGTGCAGGCGACCGGCACACCTTGCCCCTGGATACGCTGTTGGCAGGCGTACGTTTCGTTCATCAATGGCGTCATGCGGATAATTCTTGCCACGGCCTCCGTGACTGTGCCTCGATTGAAGGCAAGTCCGGACAGTTGCTGCGGGTCGTAATAGTCCGAGCGCCGCAGCACCGACCATGTGCCGAGCAGGCTCATGTTGTCCCAGTACACCGTGGCGTCTTCGGGAATATCCACGTCAAAGAGATCCGGCGAGTTGGCGTGGGCATCCAGTGCGCGCCGCGTCGGCGCACGGATGTCCCAGCGCAGGCCGGCCAGCACGCAGGCGGGCAGCAGGAGGCCCACCAACAACAGGGCGCGCAGTGGCCGGGAAGCCCGGTTCCAGAGCCAAAGTCCCGCCAACGGCAGCCCCAGTGCGACCAAGGGATAAGCGAACAGGCGCTTGTCGAGCGCGTACAGATCCAACTGGCTTCCGGATTGCCTGAAATTCAGCCACTCGTTACTGACGTACTGGAGGGCAAGCAGGGTGATTCCGAGAGCGAACAGTGCGCCCATCAGGGTGCGGGCACGTGGCTGCAGGCGATCGGTCAATCGAGGCCAGACGAGCAACAGCGCAGCGAACGGCAGCCAGACGCCTTCTGGACCCATCCAGACCAGCAGGCCAGTCAGGCCAAGCAGTAGCGCCTGCGGGAAATCGTGCTTGGACAGCGCCTGTTGAAGCAACAAGGCCATGGAGGCCATCGCCAACCAATGCACCAGCCAGTGGACGCGCCACAGCTGCAGGGCGATTGGCAATTCAAGGTGAAGGCCATCAACTAGGATCAGGCTGGCACCGATGCCCAGGGCCAGCCCGAGTAGCGCGGCAAGGCACCAGCGGCCGAAACTTGGGTCGAGTCGCCGCCAAGCACAGCCCAGAAGGAGCGCGTCGAAAGCTAGGATTGCGTAATCCTGCCGCGCCCAGCCGGTCACGAACAGCTGCCCGTTGATCGCCCGCAATTGTGCGAGCCACTCGGTGTCAAGGGGCCGCAACAGGCCGTCAAATGGGGCAATGGCGACGGTCGCAGCCACCAAGATCGGCACGCCCATCCACAGCAGATGCAGCCAGCGGCGGTCCTGCAGAACCAGCCAGGGCCAGAGAATCAGGCAGGCGGCAATCGTTGGCAGCGGGTGCAACATCCCGGCAACAAGCAGGCACGTCAGCGCCCAGCCGAAGCGCCTGCGAGCCAGCAGGCCAACGGCAAGCAGGCACAGGCCCTCGGCAAACGGACGGGGGGTCAGGAATGGTTCGGCGTAGCTGAAAATGATGGCGCGACCGTAGAACGTCGGCAGCGTCAGGACGCCGATCCAGGCCCAATAGCCTTGCCGCTTGGGCAGCAATGCGCGCAGGCAGGCCCAACTGCAGGCGGCAAACACCAGCAACCCCGCAAGCCCACCCCAGAAAAACAGTGCAACCGGATCAATCCACGCAAGCAGCTGGCCGGTAATCCAAGGAAACAAGGTATAGCGCGCCTGGCTGCCATGCACGAAAAACAGATCGTCGTGGAACAAGCCAGGCTGGTGCTGCACCAGCGCCTGCCCGAAATACAGCATGGCATCGTGGTCGATGCCCCAGTTGCGGTGGATCAGCAGCAACATCGTGATGCCCAGCGTGGTGCCGGCAAGCGTCGTCAAGAGGCGGGAGGGGGCCGTCATCGGGACAATGTTCGCGGCCTGGCGTCAAGATCCTGCATTACCTGCGCACAGGAATACAGCCAGTAACTGACCGCCGGTTTCCCAGTGGCTGGGTCGATGAAGTCCCAGTGGCCTTCCGATTGCTGGGGTTGGCGATAGGGCAGGACCATGTAGTCAGGCCTGCGTGTTGGGCCGGGCTGGCAGGCGTTGCGCATGGCGTCGTCATCCAGTTGGCAGCGTTCGCGTTGCGCCTGCGGCTGCCCCTGGCAGAACAGGTCTTCCTGGATAATCGGCAAGATACGGTCCAGATGCTGGCGTGCTTCCGGAAAGGTTGCGCGATTGAAGACCACGCCTGCAATCTGGCGAGTGCTGAAGTATTCGGCGCGATGCAGACCCATCCAGACGGTGGGGTAAATGTCATTCGGCCAGAAGACTTGTGCCTGCCGGGGAATTTCGGGACCGAACAGGGCTGCAGTCATGTGGCCACTTTCAACCAGCCGTGCCATCGGAGGGCGCCAATCCCAGCGATCGATGCCGAGAGCTGTCAGCGGGAGCAGAGCGCCCAGCAGCAGAACCATACGCAGTTTCACGCTGCTGCGCTCCCAGAGGGTGATCCCAAGCAAGGGCAAGCCCAGCGCAAGCAGGGGGAAGGCCAGCAAGCGCCGGTCGATCGCATACAGCTCGAGGCGGTAGTGGGCCATCCGGAATGGCAACCATTCATTGGCGACGTAGATCGCAAGCAGCGCCAGCATGCCCAAGACGCACACGACACCGATCACCTGTTGGATCCTGCTTGGCTGGCCCCCGAACAGGCGAGGCCAGAAGGCGTACAGCAGTGCTAGCGGAATCCAGACCCATGCGGGCCCCTGAACCAACAGAACTGCGAGCCCTAGGCAAAACGCGCGGGGAAGAGTGCTTGATTGAATGTCCCGGTAAAGCAGAGCCGCGATACTGGCCATCGCCAGCAAATGTGCAAGCCAGTGCGCGCGCCACAGCTGCAGGGCTGTCGGCAGAACCAGATGCAGGCCATCGGCAAGGATCAGGGTGGCAAGCAGCCCGAGCGCCAGACCGGCAAGCCCCGCCGTGCACCAGCCGGACATGGGCTGCGGCAGGGTTTTCCGGGCGAGGGCAAGGATCACCACATCGAAGGCCAGTGCGTTGAAATCCTGCACGTGCCACGATGTCAGGAACAGTTGTCCAGTGAATTCCTGAACGACGGCCAGCCACTGCGGATCGAAGCTCTGGAACAGGCTGGAAAAGGGCGGGACCCCAACCCAGGCCAGTGCTGCCACCGGCAGACTCAGCCACAGCGCGTGCAACCAGCGGCGGTCCTGCGCGATCAGCCAAGGCCAAGCGACAAGGCAGGCCCCCAGCGCCTGCAGGGGGTGCAGAAGCCCTGCCGTCAGCATGCACAGTCCGGTCGCCAGCAGACGTCGCCTCGTCAACAGCCCTACACCCAACAGACAAAACGCCTCGGCCAGTGGTCGCGAGGTCAGAAATGGCTCGCCGTAGCTGAAGATCCGGATCACGGCATAAGACGACGGCAGGCAAAGCACGCCAAGCAGCGCCCAGTAACGCTGCTGTGGCGGTAACAGGCTGCGAAGGAAGAACCACCCGGCGCCGGCAAATGCCAACAGACTGATCAGAGAACCGGTCAGGAAGATCGTCGCAGGAGACGCCCAGTCGAACAGGCGGCTGACCAGCCACGGCAACAGGGTGTAGCTGCCTTGGCTGCCGTGGGCAAAGAACAGATCCTGACTGAAGATCACGGGCCAGCGGTCCTTCAGCGCGATCGCCAGATACAGCGCGGCATCGTGGTTGATGCCTACGTAGCGGCGCAGGTACAGCAGCATGGCTGCCGCGAGCATTCCGCCGGCGACGAGGTTGATGGCACCTCTACTTTCGCGTTCTACGATCATGAGGTGGTTGTTGGTTCGGTTGGCTCGCCCTTGGGACCTGCCTTGTCAGTGAAGTTGATCCGCTCCGCCTCCACGACCAGAGGCAAGTTCCTGACCTGGGTCTGGATCGCGCCGATGTATTCGCCGAGCAGGCCCAGGAAAAACATCTGCACC